>JANPAT010000336.1:0-3786 GCA_031430075.1 Chitinophagaceae bacterium
CTCGAACATCGAATGGAATCTGTTGCATCTGTGAGGGGTGTTGAGTTTATCAATGATAGCAAAGCCACTAATATTAATAGTACTTGGTATGCTTTAGAAAGTATGACAAAGCCGGTAGTATTAATTCTTGGTGGAACAGACAAAGGCAATGATTATTCTTTGATTGTAGATTTAGTGAAAGACAAAGTAAAAGCAATAGTTTGCTTAGGACTTGACAACAAAAAAATTAAAGAAGCATTTAAAGGCATGGTAACAAAAATTGTAGAAACTAACAATGCAAAAAAATGTGTTGAGGCAAGTTTTGCATTAGCTACTAAAGGCGATGCTGTTTTGTTGAGCCCAGCATGTGCAAGTTTTGATTTGTTTAAAAATTATGAAGATCGAGGTCGCCAATTTAAAGAAGCTGTAATGCAGTTATAATGCTATTGATTTTTTTGAAGTAAACTAAGCTATTGTGAATTTTTTTGATAACTCTTATTTAAGTAAAGCTAATGCTGCTACTGAAGGCAAATTAGCCGAAACATTTTCTTTAGATAATGCCAAAAATGCCATTATTGATAAAGTAAAAGGAGATAGATTTATATGGGGCATTATCATTTTACTTTCATTGATTTCTATATTGGTAGTTTATAGTGCAACGGGATCTTTAGCTTATAAAAAATATCATGGCAATACTGAATACTTTTTATTTAAGCAAGTTGGTTTTTCTATTTTAGGTTTAGTAATAATTTATTTAATTCATCAAATCAATTATTATTTCTTTTCTACACTTGCTAAATATTTTATGGCTCTTGCCATTCCATTACTTTTATATACTTTATTTTTTGGTGCAACAATTAATGAAGGGACTAGATGGATTAAAATTCCAATTATCAACCAAACATTTCAAACCAGTGATTTTGCACGTTTAGCTTTATTCATGTTTTTAGCAAGGGTGCTTAGTAAAAAGCAAGATGTTATTAAAAGTTTTAAACAAGGTTATTTAAAAGCAATTTTTCCGGTACTTATTATTTGTGCATTAATTATGCCTGCAAACCTTTCAAATGCATTATTAACAGGTGCTACAGCATTATTGATTATGTATATTGGAAGAATAAAATTTACTCATCTGTTGTTTACCGTTGGAATTATTTTAATACCCATAGCAATTATTGTTGGTGTTGCTGTTGTTTCTTATAATGGCAATCAAGCAGAAACTGAAAAACCAGGAGCTTACGAAAAAGTTAAATCTTATGGTCGTATTGGAACATGGGTAAAAAGAGTACAAGATTTTATTTACACTACTAATGTAACAGCACCTTATCAGAGGCAACAAGCCAATATTGCAATTGCAAATGGTAGTATATTTTTTGGTTTGGGTCCGGGCAATAGTACTGCTAGTAATTATTTACCACAGGCATATAACGATTTTATTTTTGCGATTATTATTGAAGAGTATGGGCTTATAGGAGGGGCTTTTATTTTAATGCTTTACATTTTGTTTTTGTATCGGTGTATACGAATTTATAAAAAATGCCCTTATGCATTTGGTGCTTTTTTAGCTTTAGGGCTGGGCTTTACTATCGTTATTCAAGCTTTTGCAAATATGGCTGTAAGTGTAGGTTTGGTGCCTGTTACAGGTGTTACACTTCCTTTAGTAAGTATGGGTGGAAGTTCGTTTTTGTTCACGAGTGTTGCTATAGGTATTATTTTAAGTGTAGGGAGAAATGTGGAGTCACTAGAAGGAAAAAATTCAATAATTCCATCAAATTAATTATTGACTAATGCCAACACAAATTATTTCAAAATCATTTAAAATTATAATTGCAGGTGGTGGCACTGGAGGTCATATATTTCCTGCAATAGCAATTGCAAATGCAATTAAAGCGTTGCAACCTTCATCTGAAATTTTATTTGTTGGAGCAAAAGGAAAAATGGAAATGGAAAAGATTCCTCAAGCAGGATATAAGATTATTGGTTTAGATATTGCAGGCTTAAACAGAATATCTGTTTTTAAAAATATTACTTTACCTATTAAACTTATCAATAGTTTTTTACAAGTAAAAACTATTATAAAAAACTTTAAACCCGATGCAGCTATTGGTGTTGGTGGTTATTCTAGTTTTCCGGTTTTAAAATTTTGCCAAACTAAAGGAATTAAAACATTTATACACGAAAGCAATTCTTTTGCTGGCAAATCGAACATTTTATTAGGAAAAAATGCAACAAAGATTTTTGTTGCTAGTACAGAAATGGAGAAATTCTTTCCTCAATCAAAAATTATTCTTACAGGTAATCCTGTAAGAAAAGTAATTACTGAATCAAATATTCTTCAAGCAGACGCATTACAATATTTTGGATTATCTACAACAAAAAAAACTGTTTTAATTGTTGGTGGAAGTTTAGGTTCGAGGAGTATTAATAAAGCAATTTATAATGGCTTACAATTTTTTATTGAAAATGAAATTAATGTTATTTGGCAAACTGGGAAATTGAATGTTAGTTTATTTACAGCCATGCACAACATTGATAATGGCATATTTGTAAGTGAGTTTATTGGAGCTATGGAAATGGCTTATGCTGCTGCTGATGTTGTAATTAGTAGATCAGGGGCAATGACAGTTGCAGAATTATGTGTAGCAAAAAAGCCAGTCATTTTTGTTCCATTTCCATTTGCAGCAGAAGATCATCAAACCAGCAATGCAAAACAACTAGTAAATCATCAAGCAGCATTAATGGTTAAAGATGAATTTGTTCAACAACAATTGGTAAATAAAGCAATTGAATTATTAAAAAATGAGCCATTACAAGTAGAACTTAAAAACAATATTGCAAAATTTTCTATTGCAAATGCGGATCAGAAAATAGCTGAAATTATTCTTGAAAATCTTTTTTAAAATGAGCACACAAAAATCTACATTCAATTTCCCATCATCAATAGAAGAAACTAAAGCAGTTTATTTTATTGGCATTGGTGGTATTGGAATGAGTGCTATTGCAAGATATTTTAATCATTTAGGAATTGAAGTAAGTGGATACGACAAAACACCTACAATTTTAACTCAACAATTAGAGCAAGAAGGAATTAAAATTCATTTTGAAGATGATATAGCACTAATTCCAAAACAAGTTGATTTTGTAGTTTACACCCCAGCTATTCCATCAGATCATACAGAATTAAATTATTACAAAGACCATCATTATACAGTTGTTAAACGTAGTGATGTATTGCAATGGATTACTTATAATACTTTTAATATATGTGTAGCTGGTACTCATGGCAAAACTACTACAAGTACTATGATTGGTCATGTTTTACGCGATACAGGTTATGGCTGTAATGCATTTCTTGGTGGTATTGCAGCAAATTATGATTCTAATTTTTGGAGTAGCGATCAAAACAATGTAGTTGTTGAAGCAGATGAATATGATAGAAGTTTTTTAAAACTCGCTCCCAATATTGCTATTGTAACATCTGTTGATCCAGATCATTTAGATATTTATGGAACTGCCGAAAATGTTGCTAATGCATTTGTTGAGTTTTCAACCAAAATAAAAGAAGGGGGTTGTTTAATTATAAAACATGGCTTAAAAAATGCAAGTCAATTTAATGTAAACGATACTTGTACATATAGTGTATCAAATGCTGAAGCTGATATACATATTGAAAATCTTACAGTTAACAATGGTGCATATCATTTTAATGTAATTAATACTTATTGGCGTTTAGATGATGTTATTTTAAATATGGGTGGTTTGCACAATATTGAAAATGCTTTGGCAGCAATAGGTGTAGCCAAATATTTA
>JANPAT010000337.1:0-2214 GCA_031430075.1 Chitinophagaceae bacterium
TAAATCCCCTTGGCCAGCAATTTTAAGAACAACTTTTGGCGATCATGAAAGATGTAGAACCAACTATTTTGCAGCTTATCCAAATTTATATTTTACTGGCGATGGAGCTATTAAAGATGAAAATGGTTTTTATAGAATTACTGGTAGGGTTGATGATGTATTAAATGTAAGTGGACACAGAATAGGAACTGCCGAAGTTGAAAATGCAATCAATATGCATGCAGGAGTTGTAGAAAGTGCTGTAGTTGGATACTCTCATGATATAAAAGGACAAGGCATATATGCTTTTGTTATTGATAATAATACACATGGCGACGAAGAACTAACCAGAAATGATATTTTACAAACAGTTACCAGAATTATTGGGCCCATTGCAAAACCCGATAAAATTCAATTTGTAAAAGGATTACCTAAAACACGCAGTGGAAAAATAATGCGTAGAATACTCAGAAAAATTGCAGAAGGCGAAACAGAAAATTTAGGCGATACCTCAACATTATTAGACCCCAATGTAGTTGAAGAAATTAAAAATGGAAAATTATAAACAAGAAAAAACCATCCCTGAAAAGAGATGGTTAACTTACCTGTCCGTACCGTATAAAAAGTCCAATTAAAATACGTAGTTTTATTCAGCAGTTACTGCCACAACTCCTGTTCTCATTTCAATTAACTTGGCTCTAATTTTTGCTTCAATTTCATTTGCCAAAGCAGGGTTATCTAATAACAATTGTTTTACAGAATCCCTTCCTTGCCCTAATTTGTTGCTATCGTAACTAAACCAACTACCACTTTTATTTACAATTCCAAGCTCTACACCCATATCAATAATCTCACCAACTTTACTAATTCCTTCGCCAAATATAATATCAAATTCAGCAAATCTAAAAGGTGGAGCTACTTTATTTTTCACCACTTTTACTTTTGAACGATTGCCTACTGCTACATCTCCATCTTTAATTTGAGACACTCTTCTAATATCTAATCTAATAGAAGAATAGAATTTCAAAGCATTACCACCAGTTGTAGTTTCTGGATTGCCAAACACTACACCAATTTTTTCTCTCAACTGATTAATGAAAATACAAACAGTATTGGTTTTGTGAATAGTGGCCGTAAGCTTTCTTAAAGCCTGACTCATTAATCTAGCTTGTAAACCCATTTTGCTATCACCCATTTCGCCTTCTAACTCACTTTTAGGAACCAATGCTGCAACAGAATCTATCACTACAACATCTAAAGCCCCTGATAAAATTAATCTGTCGGCAATTTCTAATGCTTGTTCACCATAGTCGGGTTGAGAGATTAATAAATTATCTACATCAACACCAAGCTTACGAGCATAGCTACTATCAAACGCATGTTCAGCATCTATAATTGCACAGATGCCACCCTTTTTTTGTGCCTCTGCAATAATGTGTATGGCTATTGTAGTTTTACCACTACTTTCTGGTCCATAAATTTCAACCACTCTTCCTTTTGGTACGCCACCAACCCCAAGGGCTGTGTCTAAACCAATAGAACCCGTGCTAATAACTTCTAATTCTTGTTCTACTCTTTCGTTCATCATCATTACACATCCTTTTCCATAATCTTTATCTAACTTATCAATAGTAAGTTTTAGTGCTTTTAATTTGTCGGTATTGATGTTTGTAGTGCTCATTTTTTTACTCATTTATTTTCAAATGTAATTAGAGTGTAAAACTAAGGAGGAAAAATTTATAAACACTAAAAAAATTAGTATTTATTTGCTAATTAATTTTGGATGCTGATTTTGCATTCAGAAAATGTAATGTTAGAGTTGGATAATCTCACCACTTTCTATTTATTTTACCACTACAATTTATGAAACTAAAACAGCAACTGAATTTCTTTCGCTGTAACGTCTCCTTGCAAAGCGTTTTGTGTATAAGCCAAGGGACGTTGCGATTATAGAATAAACGTCATTATTGTTTGTTATATTTCGTCTTACTGGCACTAATGCAAATATATTGTTGTTTGGCTTTTGTACTATATATTACAACGTCCCTTGGTTTACTCACATTGCTTTAGTAAGGAGACGTTGTCTGGGAAGAAATGCAGATAATACGGTGAACAATGTTTTTAAAATAATTAAGATATTTTTTAATTACTTACAAATAGAAAAAGCATATAGTATTGGAAACTATCATAAGCAATTTAGAGTTTCATTACAAAATACAACTCCAACAGTTTTAC
>JANPAT010000338.1:0-2858 GCA_031430075.1 Chitinophagaceae bacterium
GAGTGTGTTAGAAAAACCTACTGCAAGTTTTACTTTACCTAGCAACTCCATTTGTATAAATAGTTTAACTGTTTCTCCAATCAATACTTCATCAGGATTAAACAATAATTATACTTGGTATTTTGGAGATGGAACTACTTCAACTCTTACCAATCCAACAAAAACATATACATCTGCAGGAAATTATATTATTAAATTAATTGCAATAAATAGTAATGGTTGTAAGGATAGTGTTGAACAAGCTATTTCAATTGCAACAAACCCAATTGCAAATTTTACAGTGAACAGCAGCATACAATGTGCAGTAAATAATGTGTTTACTTTTACTAATATATCAACAAATGCAACTAGTTATTTCTGGGATTTTAGTGATGGAATCACATCAATTTTAAGCAACCCAAGTAAAGCCTTTTTAAATGCTGGAAGTTACAATGTTAAACTTGTTGCAAGCAATTCAAATGGATGTAAAGACAGCATAGTTAAATCAGTAACAGTTTTAGAAAAACCAATAGTAACTTTTGTTTTAAACACAAGTACAACTTGTACAAGTAGTTTAACAATATCGCCAACAAACATCTCTACTGGTATAGGAAATTTTTATGTGTGGTATTTTGGAGATGGATCAACTTCTACATTAAATAATCCAACTAAAACGTATGCTGCAATTGGTACATACATTATTAAATTAGTGGTTACCAATGGAAATGGTTGTAAAGACAGTACAGAAAAAAGTATCACATTTTCGACTGCACCGGTTTCAAATTTTACAATAAACTCTAGTGCACAATGTGGTGCAAATAATTTGTTTGCATTTTCTAATCTTTCAACTGGGTCATCAAGTTATTTTTGGGATTTTGGAGATGGCATCTCATCAACAGTTACCAACCCTAGCAAAAGCTATTCAAGTAGTGGAATCTACACAGTAAAATTAATAGCTAAGAGTGTAAATGGTTGTGCAGATAGCATTAGTAAAACTGTAATAATTGGAGTTGGTCCTATTGCTCAATTTACCTATCCAAGTTTTGGAAGTAGTAGTTGCATAGATAATTTAAATATTCCATTTACTAATAATTCTACAAATGCTAACAGCTATATGTGGGATTTTGGAGATGGAACAACTTCAATACTTACCAACCCAACAAAAACTTATACTGCATATGGAAACTATATAGTAAAATTAGTTGCTACAAGTTTAAATGGCTGTAAGGATAGTTTAATTTTAAATTTACAATTATCAGCTAAACCCACTGCTTCCTTTAGCGTAAATAGCAATTCACAATGCTTGAATAATAATAGTTTTATTTTCACTAATTCTTCCACAGCAGGTGCAAGTTATTTTTGGGATTTTGGAGATGGAACAGTTTCTAACTTAATTAACCCAATAAAAAATTATACTGTAACAGGAAATTATATTGTAAAATTAACTGTTACCAATGCTACAGGATGTTCAGCTGTAATTGCTCAAAACATAACCGTAAATAATGCTTTAATTGCAGATTTTACAATAACAGGATACAACAATTGTGCATTAAATACTACTTTAATTTTTAATAATAATTCAACAGGTAATGTTACTTCTTCAATATGGAATTTTGGAGATGGAACTACATCTACCCTTTCTAATCCAACAAAAACTTATACTACTGCAGGTACTTATACTATAACTTACAAAATAAGTAATGGAACCTGTTTAGATAGTATAAGTAAGACGATTAGTTTACAGGCAAAACCAACAGCAGCATTTATTGTAAATAATAATTCTCAATGTTTAAGTGGAAATAGTTTTTCATTTAACAATCTATCATCTGGTTCTATAGTAGCTTATCATTGGAATTTTGGAGATGGTTCATCATCCAATTTACAACATCCAATAAAAACATATACCACTGCAGGCAATTATAACATTAGCTTAACTGTAACAAATGCAAATGGTTGTACCGATCAATCTACTGTGGTAATTTCAGTTAAAGGAACTCCTGCAATTAGTTTTACAGTTAATTCAGATGTTCAATGCTTAACTGGTAATGTATTTACATTTACCAATACATCTGGGTCTCAAACTGGAGTAAATTACTATTGGAATTTTGGAGATGGCTTAAATTCAACTTTAAATTCCATTACAAAAACTTATGCTTTTATTGGAACTTATCAAGTAAGTTTAGTTGCAACCAGTGGAACGAATTGTAAGGACAGCTTGGTTAAAACTGTTTATGTAATTAATAAACCTACACCAAGTTTTACTGTAAGCACAAGCACAGATTGCAATAGTTCTAGCATTAGTTTTAACAATACCACATCTACAAGTAATGGAATAAATTATACTTGGTATTTTGGAGATGGAAGTACGTCTACAGAAAAAAATCCAATACATACTTATAGTATTGGAGGAAGCTACACTATAAAATTAATTGCTAAAATAAATAATGGTTGTGCTGATAGCATTACACAAAATATTTTTGTTCCCTCAAAACCAATAGCTGCATTTAGTTCAAATGCTAATAGTAATCCTTGTTCTAATGTTCATATTGTAAACTTTAATAATACTTCAACAGGAAGCATTACAAATTATTTATGGAGTTTTGGAGATGGAACTATATCTAATTCAATTCATCCACAAAAACTATATGCATCAGCAGGAACTTATGTTGTAACATTAACTGTAAATAATTTAAATGGATGTACAAGTACAGCAACACAAACCATAACTATTCTTCCAAAAATAAATGCAGCTTTTGCATTAAGTAGTTTATCACAATGCTTTAATAACAATAGTTTCAGCTTTTCTAGTTTAGCTAATATTGGCAATAATAATGTAAGTTATTTTTGGAATTTGGGAGATGGCACCACTTCCACAGCTT
>JANPAT010000339.1:0-1696 GCA_031430075.1 Chitinophagaceae bacterium
GGGTGTCTCTCGCTCGTCAGCGTTCCCATCCTCGGCGCCAACCATGGGCTCGGTGCCATCGTGCTGGAAGACTATCGGCGCGAATCTGCCTTTGGTGCCGCTGAAGTCCGGTTGTTGACGATCGTCACTGCCAGCATGGGCGTGGCGCTGGAAAACGCCCGCCTCTTCGACGAAACGCAAGCGCTGCTGAAGGAAACCAAGGACCGCAATGCCGAGCTGGCGGTGATCAACAGCATCCAGCAGGGCCTGGCCGGGCAGCTCGACTTCCAGGCCATCACCGAACTGGTGGGCGACAAGCTGTGCGCGGTGCTGGCCGCCGACTCGCTGGCCATCGCGCTGCTGGACTGCGAACGCGGGCAGTTCTCCGTGCCCTACCTCATCAACCAGGGGCAGCGGCGCACGCCGCCACCCTGGCCCGTGACTGGCATTGGCGCGCGTGTGCTGCGCACCCTGCAGCCGGCGGTCTTCGCCACCCATGCCGATGCCTTTGCGGCGTCCAAGGCCGAAGGCAGCGGGAAGCGATCGATCGACTCGGTGCCCGCGGAATCCAAGATCTACATGCCGTTGGTCACCGGCGGCACGGCGATCGGCTTTCTGCGCGTCGGCAAGATGCCCCAGGCCGCCTTCTCGACCGCCGACGTGAACCTGGTGGCCACCATCGCCGCCAGCCTGAGCGTGGCGCTGTCCAACGCCCGCAGCTTCGAAGCCGAACGCCAGCGCGCGGCCGAGCTGGCCTTGATCAACAGCATCCAGCAGGGCATGGCCGCGAAGTCCGACTTCCAGGGCATCGTCGAGCTGGTCGGCGACGCGCTGCGCGAGGCGCTTCGAACGCAGGACCTGGGCATCGACTGGTTCGACCACGAGCAGCAGCGCATCGAGTTTCTCTACGCCGTCGAACATGGGCAGCGCATCAACGTGCCGCCCATGGGGCTCTCGCCATCGGCGCGTCGGCTTGCCGAAAGCCGCCAGCCCTATCTCTACGGCACGCATCAGCAGCAGGCGGAGCTGGGACTGTTCGCCCGCGGCACGCAACCCAGCAAGTCGGGCATCTTCGTCCCCATCATCGGCAGCAGCAGGGTGCTGGGCGCGCTGAACGTGAAGAACCGCGAACGCGAGCACGCCTACGGCGAGGCCGATGTTCGCCTGCTCTCGACCATCGGCGCGACGATGGGCATGGCGCTCGAGAACGCGCGCCTGTTCAGCGAAACCCAGTCCGCACTGCAGCGCCAGACCGCCAGCGCAGACATCCTGCGCGTCATCAGCCAGTCGCCCAGCGACGTGATGCCGGTGGTGGGGGTCATCGTCGCCTCGGCGAGGCGGCTGCTGGGCTGCTACAAGAGCACGGTCTTCCTTCGCCGCGATGGCGAAGGACTGGTTGCCTTGGGTCGCGCAACCGTCGATGGCGTGGCGCCGAGCGACCCGTTCAGGCTGCCGCTGGACCCGGCACACAACTTTCCGGCCCGTGCCCTGATCTCGAAGGCGCCACTGCACGTTCCGGACTGGTCGGCGGTCGCCCTGCCCGACCACGAGCAGCTCGCGCGGGAGGGCGAGATCGGAACCCGCTCGTCACTGCTGCTGCCGCTGCTGCGCGGCGTCGACGATGAGGCACTGGGCGTTCTCACGTTCCAGCGCAGCAAGCCAGAGCCCTTCAGCAAAGCCGACATCGCGCTGGCCCAGTCCTTCGCCGACCAGGCCG
>JANPAT010000340.1:0-1593 GCA_031430075.1 Chitinophagaceae bacterium
TTAAACACCACAATTTTTAATTCGTTAGCTAAAGGTAAAATTTCTGGTAAAGGAGCTTTGAATTTTTTGGGAGATAAACAAACCCAATTCCATGAACCACTAAAAGGAGAGGAGCCTGAAGTTTCGATATTGGTTTCAAAACCTAAAGCTTGTAATTGTTCTGTGAGTTCATCTAAATTATGCATTAAAGGTTCTCCACCTGTGATAACTACTAAAGGTTTTTGGTTTCTTGTTTCTTGTTTCTTGTTAGTTGTTTCTTGTTTTTGTTTTTGACTTTTAACTTTTGACTTTTCCTCTTCAACTTCTAACTTTAGTTTATCTATTATTTCTTCAACACTAAATTTTGGATAAGCATCTGCATCCCAACTTTCTTTAACATCACACCAAACACAGCCAACATCACAGCCACCTAAACGAATAAAATAGGCTGCTCTACCTTTATGAAATCCTTCGCCTTGTAAAGTATAAAAAGATTCCATTACAGGAAGTGTTGTGATATGTTGAACCAATAAACTCAAAATAAAAAATTTATAAATTAGAATAATTCAAATATGCTTTCATAGTATTCTTCAATAATCCTGCAATTGTCATTAAGCCTACACCACCAGGAACTGGAGAAATTGCTCCAGCCTTTGTAGCAACATCATCAAAATCAACATCACCTTTTATTCTATATCCTCTAGGAGCTGTTGCATCATCCACTCTTGTAATTCCAACATCAATAACAATAGCACCTTTTTTTACCATATTCGATTTTATAAACCCTGGTTTACCCATTGCAGTCACCAATATGTCTGCATTGCTGCAAATTTCTTCTAAGTTTTTGGTATGGCTATGACAAATAGTTACTGTGCAATTTCCATAAGTATGATTACCACTTAAAAGAATACTCATTGGTCTGCCAACTATATTACTTCTACCAATTACCACTGCATTTTTTCCTTTAGTTTCAATATTGAAATATTCCATTAACATGGTCATTCCATAAGGTGTTGCTGGAGCAAATGTTGGATGACCTTGAACTAATTTTCCAGAGTTTAAAGGATGAAATCCATCCACATCTTTTTTAGGAGAAATGGTTTCAATCACTTTTAATTCGCTAATATGATTGGGTAATGGCAACTGAACTAGAATGCCATCAATTTCTGAATTATTATTTAAGTCTTCAATAGCTTGTAATAACAGAGCTTCAGTTATATCTTCTTTATATCTTATTAATGTTGATTGATAACCAACTTCTGCACAACTCTTTACTTTATTGGCTACATAAGTTTCACTAGCTCCATTGGTACCTACTAAAATTGCAGCTAAATGAGGCACTCTTTTTCCTTCAGCTTTTAAACTTTCTACTTTTTGTGATAATTCTTTTTTTATGTGCTGAGAACATATTTTGCCATCGAGTACTAACATGCTGCAAAGGTATACGGCTGTATTTTAAAGAATATTAATTAATCTTTAACTTGTGGGGTACGATTAAAATTTTCTTCTAAAGAAATAAAAGTTTCTGTACGTTCAATGCCAACAATATTTTGCAATTTATCGTGCAATACAATTCTTAATTGTTCTATGTCTTTACAAACAATTTCAGCAAAC
>JANPAT010000341.1:0-3395 GCA_031430075.1 Chitinophagaceae bacterium
ATTCCATAAATAAAAGCATTTCCACCCCATGAATTTTCAATAGTGAAATTATTTCTGAGTTTAAAGTAAATAATAATTCCAATAATTAAAAAAGCAATTTCACAGTATCTGTAAATAACAAAATTTTTATTTACAATTTCCATTCTTGGTAATTCTTTTTCTTTAAATATTCCTGGGTTCATGTCGTAAGCATACACCATTTGAACTCTGTCAGTATCACTTTTTGTATAAACTGTAAAACCAACTATACATTGTAAAATACCAATTACAATAAGGGGTACAGCTAACCCTCTATACAAATTATTTTTAAAATAGAAAATAAAAAATATTGCAGTTATTATTGCAATTATTCCAATTGAAAAAAATAAAATACTTTCTTGTTTTTCGGTAATAAAATATTTTTCTATATCATTTTTAGTTAGCATGATGAAAAGTTTTTAGAAATAAATAATTTCCAATCTTCTAACATTTGTCCTTTTAGAACTCTTGGAAACTTGTGCTGACCGCCAACCTTTCCTTTGATTTCCATAAATTCTAAAAAACATTTTTCTGGCAGAATGGTTACAAAAATATCTTTTAATGCAGATTTTCTTTCAACTGCATAATCATCGTTTAATTTTTTTAAGTGCTCATCTAAACAATTTTTTAAAACATTTTTTTCAACTTCATCTTCACAAGCAACATACCAATGATGTGCAAAAAAAGATTCGTAAGGCACGCCAGCAACTGTAAATTCAGCAATACAAATATTTAAATCATTCGAAGTTTTTTGAATTGCTTGATTCATATTATCGACACTTAAATGTTCTCCAACTAAACTTAAAAAATGTTTAGTTCTACCAGTAATAATAATTTCTGCATGTTCTTTATCTATTAGTCTTATCGTATCACCAATTAAATATCGCCAAGCACCTGCATTTGTAGTAATTAACAAAGCATAATCTTTATTTTCTTCGATTTCATGAAGCATTAATGCTTGAGCTTCTTGTAAAATATTGCCATCTGCATCAAAATTATTTTTGTTAAAAGGCACAAATTCTAAAAAAATATGTTGATTGGTTACCAGCTTCATTCCTTTATTATCTTGTCTTTCCTGGTAAGCAATAAACCCTTCACTTGCTAAGTAGGTTTCAATATAAGTTATAGGCTTACCTAAAAGTTTTTCAAACCCTTTTTTGTATGGCTCAAAATTTACACCACCATGTACAAAAAAATCTAGATTAGGCCAAATTTCATGAATATGTTTAAGCTGGTATTTTTCAATAACCATTTCCATGCACATTTTAACCCATGCTGGCACACCAACAATAAAACCAATATCCCAATTTGGTGCTTTTTCTACAATTTCTTTTAATTTTTTATTCCAATCTTTTTCTCTCGAAATCTTTTTACCAGGTTTATAAAATGGTTGAAACCAAAATGGAGATTTTTTAACAGTAATACCACTTAAATCTCCTGAATAATAACTTGAATTTTTTTCTAAATCTGTACTTCCACCTAATGTTAGCCAACCTCTTCCAGCAGAACTCAAAGGAATATTATGATATTTTGTTAGGCTAATTAATTGTTTTATCATAACAATTTTATTGCCTCTTAATAAATCGTTGGTAATAGGAATATATTTACTTGAAGCTTCTGATGTACCAGAAGATAGTGCATAATATTTTATTTTGCCGGGCCAACAAACATTACTTGCCCCTTGTAAAGTTTTGTACCACCACTTTTCATTAATACTTGTGTAATTATAAATACTTACTATTTCTTGAAATTTTTTGCCCGGATGTTTTGATATTAAAATTTCATCAAACTTATTTTCCTGTCCAAACTCTGTAAATCTTGCTTTTCTTAATAATTTTTTTAAAACGTTAATTTGTTGTCTTCTATAATCATTAGTTGGTAATCTTAATGCTTTTGAAAAGCTTTTAGGAATTTTAAAATCAATTAATAGCATGAATTTAACTTAGAGCTACGAAATTAGCTAAACCAATTTTAATTTGGAATATAATAGCTTGAACCATTACATTTGCAGAGGAATAAAGAATTGAAGAAGGGAACGAAATCGTTCCCTTCTCTATTTTTAAAAAAATGATATGTTGGCACATTTAGATTTAATTGAAAAATATATTGACGAAATTTTACAAGATTTCCCAGATTTATTTTGTGTAGAAATAAAAATTAAACCCACTAATAATATTAAAGTATTTGTTGATGGGGATAATGGTGTAACTATTGAAAAATGTGTAAGAATTAATAGAAAGTTGTATAAGATATTTGAAGAAACAAGTCTTTTTGCTGAAGGAGATTTTAGTTTAGAAATCTCAAGTCCAGGAGTTGATGAGCCTTTGAAACTAGTTCGTCAATACAAAAAAAATATTGACCGTGATGTAGAATTAATTTTAACGGATGAATCAAAAAAAGAAGGCAAGTTAATAGATGTATTAGATAAAGAAATAATTATAGAAAGCACTGTTGGTAAAGGAAAGAAAGCAATTACAACAAAAGAAAACATTGTTTTCGACACAATAAAAAAAGCAACAGTTTTAATAAATTTTAAAAGTAAATCTTAAATTTAAAATGGTATGGCAAGTATTAATTTAATTGATGCGTTTCAAGATTTTAAAGACGCAGAAAATATTGATAGACCCACAATGATGAAAGTGGTAGAAGATGTTTTTAAAACATTACTTCGAAAAAAATATGGTACAGATGAAAATTTTGATGTTATTGTAAATGCCGAGCAAGGCGATTTAGAAATCATTCATAAAAGAGAAATAAGATCGGATGATGATGTAGATAATCCTTTGGCAGAAATTGCTTACAGTGAGGCTATTAAAATTGAACCCGATTTTGAAATTGGAGAAGAATTATTACAAGAAGTAAATTTAGAAGATTTTGGAAGAAGGGCAATTTTAGCAGCTAAACAAACTTTAGCCAGCAGAATTGGTGATTTAAAGAAAAATGTTTTAATCAAAAAATATGAAGATAGAATAGGCGAAATCGTTTCAGCCGAAATTTATCAAGTTTGGAAAAAAGAAGTATTGTGTTTAGATGAAGAAGGTAATGAATTAATTCTTCCAAAATCTGAACAAATTCCTACAGATTATTTTAAAAAAGGCGAAAACATTAGAGCAGTTGTGGCTCGTGTAGATGTTAAAAATAATAACCCAGTTGTAATTTTGTCGAGAACCAGCCCAACGTTTCTTTCTAAATTATTAGAAATTGAAGTTCCAGAAATTTTTGATGGTTTAATTGCCATTAAAAAAATAGTTAGAGAACCTGGCGAAAGAGCAAAAGTAGCTGTTGAAAGTTATGATGATAGAATTGACCCAGTTGGTGCATGTGTTGGAATGAAGGGCAGTAGAATACACGGCATTGTTCGTGAACTTAAAAATGAA
>JANPAT010000342.1:0-1695 GCA_031430075.1 Chitinophagaceae bacterium
AGAAAAATTTAGCAGAGCAGTTGATTACTGCATTAAACATAAATTACCCTTTATTGTAATTAGCAAAAGTGGCGGTGCTCGAATGATGGAAAGTGCTTTTAGTTTAATGCAATTAGCAAAAACTAGTGGTAAATTATCTCAACTTAGCGATGCTAAGCTGCCTTATATTTCTATTTTAACAGACCCAACTTTTGGGGGTATTTCTGCAAGCTTTGGAATGCTTGGCGATTTAAATATTGCTGAACCAGGTGCTCTTATTGGTTTTGCCGGACCAAGAGTAATTAAAGAAACTATAAAAAAAGATTTGCCAGAAGGTTTTCAAAAAAGTGAATTTTTACTTGAACATGGTTTCTTAGATTTTATTATTGATAGAAAAAACATGAAAGAAAAACTCGCTCAGTTGATTGTGCTGTTTAGAAGCTAAATACATTTACTACAGTACAATTTTTGATTTACGGTTTTATTTCTTTAGTTTGGCATATTCAATAATTTTTGTGATAAAATCAAAGCAAAATTTTATTGTGCACTCAATTTTTCCACTTTTTTTAGGAATAATAGTTTACACTTTTTTTAGGTACGACTCAGTTTTTTCTTTGCCATATTTATACATAAGTCTTCCTTCTGATTGGTTAATTTTTAAGTTAATCAAAAATCAGCTCACAGATTTTTTTTGGGCTTATAGTTTTGCAAGTTCTTTGCTAATTTTTGTTAATGTAAAAAGAATAATTAGTGTAACATTTACAATAATTATAGCTTGTTCAATAGAGTTTATCAATGCGAAATATTTTAAACAAAGTTTCGATTGGGCAGATGTGTTGTTTATGATAATTGGAGTAATTTCAGCAACTTTTATACTTAAAAAATAATATGAAAAAAATATTTATTGCTTTATTCATTTGCACAATCTATTTTGTATTCTCAATTTCATGGTCAAAAATGGTTGATCTGAATTACAATTTAGTTTGTAATCCACAATTGGATAGATTTTTAAATACAGATACTAACAATATATGCTTTAGGCTTCATCCTATTAAAAATATTTCAGACGATTCACTATTTTTTAGAGTTAAAAATATAAATTCAGTTTCTCAAAAGGCTTTAGAAGTGTGCAAGCTGTTAAAAGATAGCTGTAATGTATTTGGAACTACATTGCTATTTTATGATACAACTTATTCAAGTAATTTTGATACACTTTACAGAATTAATGGCAAACTAATTTTTACAAATAAATGCCCATAGCCTTTTATTAATCATGACATCAGAATTTAACAATAGACAAGCTTTCTTTAATTATTTCATTGAACAAAAATTTGAAGCTGGTATTGTTTTATTAGGTACAGAAGTGAAAAGTATTAGAGAAGGCAAACTCAGTTTTAACGATGCTTTCTGTATTTTAGAAGATAATGAAGTTTGGTTGAGAGGCTTATACATTGCTGAATATAAACTGGGCACTACAAACAATCATATTGCAGTTCACGATAGAAAACTTCTTTTAAAAAGAAGAGAAATTGGTAAACTACAAGCTGCAACAAAAGAAAAAGGGTTAACCATTATTCCCCTTAAAGTTTTTATTAACGAAAAGAATTTTGTTAAAGTTGAAATTGGTGTTGCCAAAGGAAAAAAACTATACGATAAAAGAGAAACCATAAAGAAAAAAGATACAGATAGAGAAATGAAAAGGTTTTTAAAATAAAA
>JANPAT010000343.1:0-1801 GCA_031430075.1 Chitinophagaceae bacterium
GCCTTGTAGAGCTTGAATAATTTGAGCACTTACATAATTTGTGTATACACCTTCCCAAGGGTAAGCACCTTGACTTTGTTTGCCTTTTACTTTAATTGTAAACAAATCGGCACTAGCCATAAATGCTTCTGGTTTATAATAAATTTTTCCATTATCTCCAAAGCTTTCAATATGAATTCCAAAAATAGCATCTGGTTTTGGGTTTTCTAAAGCTCCTTCTTTAATCATTAAAGGAGCACCACCTTCTTCACCACTTGGTGCACCTTCTTCTGCTGGTTGAAACAAAAAAACAACTGTTCCAGAAATTTCATTTTTTAATTTAGTTAAAACAGCTGCAGTGCCCATGAGCATTGCTGTGTGTGCATCATGACCACAAGCATGCATAACACTTACTTCGGTTCCATTATAGTTTGCTTTTGTTATAGATTTAAAACTTAAATCATTTTTTTCTTCAACTGGTAAAGCATCAATATCAGCTCTGAGTGCAATTACTGGTCCTGGTTTATTGGTTTTTAAAATGGCTTTTACACCAGTTTTAGCAATTTTAGTTACTTCTAATCCTAAAGATTTTAAATAAGCATAAACTTTTTCTTGCGTTCTAAATTCTCTATTTGAAAGTTCTGGATGCTGATGAAAATCTCTTCTCCATTCAACAACAGATGGTAGAATTTCATTTATTGCATTTGTAAAATTCTTAGGTTGACTTTGAGCAAAAGAAATTTGTATTACAAAAAATGCAACACATAAAACAATAATATTTTTCATAAATTATTTTTAGGTAAAACTAAAATATAGCAAGTGACAATATTATTATATTTTTAGCGAAAGGCATTTTCATTTTCTTTAAAACATTTTAATTAACTTTAAATAATGGCTAAGCAATCTAAATTGGATGGGAAAAAATACGAAGAACTTCATTTCGTAGATACTACAAGGTTGGTTTGGAGCTATAGTTTATTTTCTGATGAAGATGTTAAAAATTTTCAGGCCGGTACACATTATTCCATGTATAAATTCTTGGGTAATAAACAAATTAAAGTGCTGGAAACTGAAGGGACATATTTTTCTGTTTGGGCTCCAAATGCAACATACGTAAGTGTTATAGGTAATTTTAATCAATGGAATAATACAACTCATTCTTTAATAGTTAGAAAAGATGGAAGTGGAATTTGGGAAGGATTTATACCACATTTAAAATCTGGCGAAGCCTATAAATATCATATTCATGGATATATGGGTTTGAAACTAGATAAAGGAGATCCATATAGTCATTATTGGGAAAAACGTCCTCAAACTGCATCAATAACATGGCAAACTAATTATGATTGGAAGGATAGTGGTTGGATGAAAAAAAGAAAAAAAGCGAATGCTTTAAATGCTCCTTTTTCAGTTTATGAAGTTCATTTAGCTAGTTGGGCAAGGCCTGATAAGAATGATGAAGAAACCTATTTTTCCTATCAAAAAATACAAGAAAAGTTGGTGCCTTATGTTAAAGAGATGGGCTTTACACATGTAGAGTTTATGCCAGTTATGGAACATCCTTTTGATGGAAGTTGGGGCTATCAAGGAGTAGGTTATTTTGCACCAACAAGTAGATTTGGCAACCCACAAGATTTTGCTAAAATGGTAGATGCTTTTCATCAAGCTGGTGTTGGCGTTATACTAGATTGGGTTCCTTCACATTTTCCTTATGATGCACATGGTTTATTTATGTTTGATGGTACTCATACGTATGAATATGCTGATATGCGTAAAGGTTATCACCCAGATTGGAATAGTTATATTTTTAATTATAGTAGGG
>JANPAT010000344.1:0-1873 GCA_031430075.1 Chitinophagaceae bacterium
ACCAGCTGATGCAAATTTTTCTTGATAATCTACACTTAAAGGAAAAAAACTTTGCCCTTCTTTTGCGTCTTTATTAGCAACCACAGTTGCTAATATGATACAATTGCCTTGACGTACAGTTACAGAACCATCTGCCTGACGTGCAATTTTACCAGTTTCTAAAATAACTTCAGCTCCATTAGGGAGTGTGAAAGTTGATTGTATAGGTTGTGTTAACATATTGATAAATTGAAGTGAAAATTTGATGGCATTATGCCTTTATCAAATTTTCGTGATGAATGTTTGAACGAATTAAATTTTATTGTAAAGCAAAAATTCCCAACGACCAATGGAAGTTGGGAATAATTTATAAGTTGTGATTAATTTAAAAAGCAACCCACTAATTTCCTTACTCCCTTTTGGGGGTATGGATAAATTACTTTCTTAATCCTAATTGTTCAATTAATGTACGGTATCCTGTAAGATTGTGTTTTTGCATGTAGCCTAACAGTCTTTTACGTTGACCAACCATTTTCATTAATCCACGTTGAGTAGAAAAATCTTTTTTGTTAGCTTGTAAATGACTGCTAATGTCTAAAATTCTCTCAGTTAATAATGCAACTTGACCTTCAATTGATCCTGTGTTGGATTCCTTGCCACCAAATTGTGCAAAGATGGATGATTTTTTTTCTTTTGTTAATGACATCTTTTTGTGTTTAAATGAACACCCAATTGTGTTTTACTTTTTATTTCGGCGGCGAAGATAGGGGAAAACTGTTTTTATTTTCAAAAAAATAGGCTTAATTTCTATTAAATTTGAATCAGATTCACAAAAAATTAATACGAAAATCAAAATTATTAAAGTTTCAATATTATACCTTTGCCTATGGCAACAGTAAAAAAATCCCCTTCAACCAAAAAAAAGAATCAAAATACCATAATTGATGGTTTAACTTTTGATGATGTATTGATTACTCCTGCTTACAGCAATGTCCACCCAAAAGATGTTGATATTACAACCCATCTTACAAAAAAAATCAAACTTAATATTCCATTTCTTTCAGCTGCAATGGATACAGTAACTGAATCTAATTTAGCCATTGCTTTGGCAAGAGAAGGTGGTTTGGGAATTTTACATAAAAATATGAGTATTGAAAACCAAGCTGATCAGGTTAGAAAAGTGAAAAGAAGTGAAAATGGATTAATTGTTGACCCCATTACATTAACTGCAAATGCAACTGTTGGTGATGCTTTTAAAATAATGAAAGAACGTAAAATTGGTGGTATTCCAATTGTTGATGCTGGTGGTAAATTGATTGGAATTGTTACTAATAGAGACTTAAGATTTGAAGTTGGAAATAATTCTAAACCCATTGAAAAAGTAATGACTACACAAAACCTCATTACTGCACCTGAAGGAACTGACTTAAAAAAAGCTGAGAAAATTTTACAACAATTTAAAATTGAAAAACTTCCTGTAATTAATAAGCAGGGCAGATTGATAGGATTAATTACATATAGGGATATTGAACAAATCAACAATTTCCCTAATTCATCAAAGGATAGTTTTGGTAGATTAATAGTTGGTGCAGCAATAGGTATTACTAATGATTTATTAGATAGAGCTGCTGCTTTACAACTTGCAGGAGTTGATATTGTTACTTTAGATAGTGCACATGGACACAGTGAAGGCGTTATTAGCAAATTAAAACTGCTAAAAAAGAATTTTAAAACCATACAAGTTATTGCTGGAAATGTTGCTACAGCTGCTGGTGCAAAAGCAATGGTTGATGCAGGTGCTGATGCTGTAAAAGTTGGCATTGGACCAGGTTCTATTTGTACAACAAGAATTGTAACTGGTGCAGGTGTACCTCAATTAACTGCAATTATGGAG
>JANPAT010000345.1:0-3655 GCA_031430075.1 Chitinophagaceae bacterium
CCTGCTTCAATTACTTTATCAATAGTAAATTTTTCTTTTGCTTCACTTAAAACTCTTACAGCATTAATTCCTCTATAGTTTTCTGCATCAGGTGCTAAATAATTTGCATAATTTTCTTTTTTTGGACTCTCTTTGCCAGCAACAGTAAATGGTGTAGAGTTGCAGTTTTGCAGCCATCCATTTTTTGGATTATACACATGAACACTTTCTTCAACACTAAAAAAACTGAATGGTTAGGTTTTCATAGTGTGGCTGAAAGTGTTCATTTGTATAATCCTAAAAATGGATGGTTGCAAAACTGCAATTCAACACCTTTTACTGTTGCAGGAAATGAAAGTCCTAAAAAAGAAAATTATGCAAATTATTTAGCACCTGATGCAGAAAACTATAGAGGAATTAATGCTGTAAGAGTTTTAAGTGAAGCAAAAGAAAAATTTACTATTGATAAAGTAATTGAAGCAGGGTATAACAAGAAACTAAGTTTTTTTGAAGATGCTTTACCAAAATTAATTGTTGCTTATGATAGTATTGCTAAGTTTATTACAAAAGGGGATACCAGTTTAGTATTGTTAACTGAATTGATTGATAGTTTAAGAAAATGGGACTATCATGTTCAAGAAAATTCAATAGCTACAACACTTGCAATTGAATGGGCACAAAGACTTCAATCGAAAATTCAGAAAACTGACGGTGAAAGTTTTGTTTCTAAAACTAAAAATTTTATGAATTCAATCTCAGATATTAAGTTATTAGAAATTTTTGTTATTATTATTAAAGAATTGGAAAAACAATTTGGGACTTCAAAAGTTAAATGGGGTGACATTAATAGATTTCAAAGAATATCAAACGATATAGAAAATCAGTTTAATGATAGCTTACCAAGTTATCCTGTTGCTTTTGCATCTTCAACCTGGGGTATGTTGCCATCTTACAATAGTAAAACATTTAAAAACACTCAAAAGCGTTATGGTGTAAATGGAAACAGTTTTGTTTGTGCTGTAGAATTTGGTAAGAGAGTAAAAGCAAAATCTTTATTGGCAGGAGGTGAGAGTGGTGACCCAAAATCAAAACACTTTTTTGATCAAGGATTGATATATAGTAAAGGAATTTTTAAAGATGTTTTATTTTATAAAAATGATGTATTGAAATATGCTATAAAAATTTATCATCCTGGAATAAAAAATTAGTTTACAAATCAATTTCTGCTTTTGTTACATATTTCCACTCACCTTCTTTAATTCCATCAATTTTTAAATTCATTATTCTAACACGTTTTAGAGTAATCACTGTATAATTTAAGTATTCACACATTCTTCTAATTTGTCTGTTTAAACCCTGTGTAAGAATAATTTTAAATGTGTAAGAAGATACTTTTGTTACCACACATTTTTTTGTTATAGTTCCTAAAATGGGCAATCCATTACTCATTTGTTGAATGAAATTAACAGTAATTGGTTTGTTTACTTTTACAATGTATTCTTTTTCGTGATTGTTTTCTACTCTTAAAATTTCATTTACAATATCGCCATCATTAGTTAAAAGAATTAAACCTGATGATGGTTTATCTAATCTCCCAATAGGAAAAATTCTTTTGGGATAGTTAATAAAATCGATAATATTATCTCTGTCTTTCAAATCTGTGGTGCAAGTAATTCCAGGAGGTTTATTAAAAGCAATATAGATCGGTTCTGGTTTACTTTTTAGTGGCTTATCATCAATGGTTACCACATCATTTTCAAAAACTCTATTGCCTTTTTGTGCAATGGTATTATTAATTTTTACTCTTCCATTTTCAATCCATTCATCTGCTACTCTTCTCGAGCAAATACCTGTTTCGCTTATAAATTTATTTAAGCTTTTAGATGTATCCATGTAAAAGTAAAATTACAACCTAATCTTTAATTGTTTCATTTTTACAACTTAATCTGCGTATAGCAATTAAATGCGAAAATAAAATTAATGGTGCAATAAAAGTGGGTAACCAACTAAATGGAAAATTTAGTATGGCAATATTGGGTAGATCTTTTCCAAAAACCTGTAAAGGAGTTGGTGTTGATAATGCAGCTAATAAAATAATATTAAATAAAAGTGCCAAGGAAATATAATTCCAAATCAAAATTACTTTTTTGTTTAAAGCCTTTTTTGTAAATCCAAAATAAGCTATAAAAGGTGCTGTAATACCTGCAATAATATCAAAATTATAACCTGCAAAAGTCATTACAGAAGGTACTGCTTTTTCAATGAAAAGCATATATAACATAACTTCTACTGGTACTCTTACAACATGTAAATAGGTTAATGTTTTTAAGGGCAAACTGTCAATAAACATTTTTCCTTTTTTAGTGAAAAAGAAAATTAGGATGGCAATTAAAGTTGGAATTGTTCCAAAAAGAGCGATGTATGGAGGTATAATATTTAAATGACTGGGGTCTTTATAAATTTTGTAAAACGAAAGAAACGCTTGAAGTATTAACCAAAATGTTAACCCAATAATAATATTTGGTGCATTTACATTAAAGCTACAGCCTTTAGAATTATCAACAGTAACATAAAAAAAAACCAATGCCATTAAAGTGGTTAGACCAAAAATAATGGTAAAATAATCTGGTAAGTGTTCTATCATACAAAAGCAATTAAAGTGTTAGTAATAAATAGAAATTCTGTAGTTTCTGGTGTTCCAAATATATGTATTCACTTGAATATTTACATAATTTTAACATTTAAATTTTAAAATAAAAAAAGCCACATTTTCTTGTGGCTTAAAAACTTTTAATTTTGAGATTTTTTAGAGCTTATCGAAAATGCCAAAATAAAACTTGCTTTTTGCATCAAATGCATCATAAGCTTTAGGATCTTTTACTTTCGACTTTTCTCGTTTGTATTCAAATAATTGCCCCAAATTTTTTACTGTATTTTTATAACTGGTTAATTCTACTTTGTTTTTATCAGATTTTTCTTTTAATGTTTTTTCAGTTTTTTCTAACCATTCAATTGCAATATCAGCAGCTTCAATTATTTTAACTTCTAATTCTACATTAGCTTTCTTAATTGGTTCAATTTCGGCTTTTGCTTTTGCTTCAATAGCGGCTCTTTTTTTAGGATCTTTTTCAACAGGCTTGTTGCTATTAATAGATTGCATATTTTTTAGATTTTCTCTATATAAATCATCTAAATCAGAAAAATTATTATACAATAAAATACCAGCATTGTATGCAGCTAAAGCGTTGTTGTTTTTATTGAAAGCCTTTTGAAAAGCTTCAATTGCTTTTGCATGAATCATTTTACCTTTTTCAGTCTCGGCATCTATTTTTCTGTAAGAAACAAATGCATCAGCTAGCGTGGTATAAGCAATACCAGAAAGAGTTCCTTTAGCGTCTTCAGTTTTATAATACTCTAATTTTGAATCAATATCCATGTTTTTACTAATAAACTCAATTGCAAAATCATCAAAATTTTCTTTTGGATATTTTTCCATTGTTAATGCTAAATATTTTTCAAAACCAGCTTTATCTTTTAGTTCGATATACCCAATTAAAAGATATTTATACATATCCAAATCATTGGGACCACCATATTTATAATCTGCTGCAAAAGAATAATATTTAACAGCCTCTTTAACTTTTTGTGCATTTTGTGCAGCATAACCACTCATTAA
>JANPAT010000346.1:0-3720 GCA_031430075.1 Chitinophagaceae bacterium
ATTGTTTGTAAAGATATTGAACAATTAAGAATTGTTCTGCACGATAAATTACAAACAATTTCAGCAAACATGCTATAATTCCCAGTAGTATAATTTAATCTAACTATTTCTGGGATTTTCTTCAATTCCTTTGCTACACTATCATACAAAGAACTTTTTTGTAAGTACACGCCAATAAAAGCGATTACATCGTAACCCAATAATTTAAGATCTGCAACTAGCTTTCTACCTTTAACAATTTTTAATTCTTCCAATTTTTTTATACGAACATGAATGGTACCACCAGAAACGAAAAGTTGTTTACCTAAGTCGGCATAAGAAATATCTGCATTATTCATAAGTGCTTGAATAATTTGCAAATCGAGTTTGTCAATATTTAATTTTGAAGTCATATTTTTAAAATATTCAAATAAAAGTACAATTATTTTGATAATATCTATATTTATTAAATAAAGTCATCATTTTGTTTAATAAATTAAAAAAACTTTAATATTGCATTATCAATGAGTTCTTAAATACTGTGGGGTGATGAAATTTTGGCAGACATACCCTCTTGTCTCGGGGGTGAGGATAACAGGATAAACTTAGCATAGAGCCGTTTTAATAGCAATATTATTACGACCAGGGTCGACCACTGAACTTTGTGCTTCTGCTAACTGCCTCGTGGAGGTTCGAACCCTCCCCCTACAGCAAATTAACCTTAATCGAAAGATTGAGGTTTTTTTATGGGTTAAACCGCCAACCATTTAAACTCATATTCCTTCTGTGGTATTTTTATTCTTTCAGATAAGCGTTGTAATCGTTGTGGCAAATTCATTAAATAATCTCTGGCTTTTTCTGCTTCATCATTCAATCCTGTAATTTGTTCAATTCCCCATTCTTTAATTAATGAAATTAAAATATCAATATAATCTTGAGTGGTATATACCATGCAACGTTGTGCAGCATCAGAAAAATGAGACCATAATTCACTTATTTGCATTCCAGATTCTCTTAAAAAATGAGCAGGCATTACAATTTTCTTCTTCATCATATCTTCAAAAGCCAACATCATTTCGCTAGGATCCATTTCAAAAATTCTGGCAACAAAATTTTTGTAAGCACTGGCATGTCTAGCTTCATCAGCAGCTACTAAGCCACACATTTTAGCCAATAAATCGTTACCTGTTTTTTTTGATAAAGAAGCTACACGTCTATGAGAAACATTTGTTGCTAATTCTTGAAAGCTCGTATACACAAAGCTTCTATAAGGGTCTGAGCCTGTTTGAATATCAAATCCATCACTTATTAAAAATTGAACCGAAGTTTCAAACTCTCTCATATTTACCCTGCCAGATAAGTATAAATATTTATTTAAAGCATCGCCATGTCTGTTTTCTTCTGCAGTCCACGAACGCACCCATTGTGCCCAACCTGTTCTACTTTCTTGATCAATTCCTTTAATACTCATCAGCCAAGTTTCGTATGTGGGCAAAGCTTCTTCGGTAACTGTATCGCCTATTAATACACTAAATAAATCGTATTGCATTTCTTTAGCCTGACCTTGCAATTCTCTTACTTGTTCAATAAACTTTGGGTCTTTAGCATCTGGTAAAAGATCTGCAGGTTGCCAATTTTCTTCAATAGGTTTTAAATATTTTAAAAGAATATCTTCCATTGATTTTTCAATTGTTTGCATCACTTCACTTCTAACATTCAATATACTCATAAATCAAAACTCATTTTTTTCAAGTCGCTGAAAGTAGTATTTTTTTCAATTAACAGGCTTTAGCAATTTTTGTTTAACATAAAAGATAGTTTTTAAATTTCTAATATTCAATAATAAATCATCAATCTTCAATATCAAATCCTCTCTTATCTTCGCTTTATGGAAGCATTGATCAATCAAATCAATAATTATAAATTAGAGATAGAAAAAGAAGTAGCTACAACTGCAGATACTGTTGAAACTTTTAGAATAAAATATTTGGGTACAAAGGGGTTGTTAAAAACGGTAATGGGAGAAATGAAAAATGTGCCTAATGAAAGCAAAAAAGATTTCGGACAGGTACTGAATGAATTTAAAATTTTTGTTGAAGAAAAATACCATCAACTCAAATCTGCAATTGAAGAATCGGATGATTCTAGCAATGAAAATATTGATTGGTCACTGCCTGGAGATCCAATACCTGTAGGGTCTCGACATCCATTGAGTTTGGTTCGAGAACAAATTATTTCAACATTTGCACAGTTAGGTTTTGCCATTGCTGAGGGTCCAGAAATTGAAGATGATTGGCACAACTTTGGTGCAATGAATTTGCCAGAAGATCATCCTGCTCGTGATATGCAAGATACTTTTTATGTACAGCAAAATCCTACTTGGTTGCTTCGTACACATACCAGCAGTGTTCAGGCAAGAATTATGGAAAATCAAAAACCTCCAATAAGAGTAATTTGTCCTGGTAGAGTGTATAGAAATGAAACTATTAGTGCAAGAGCTCATTGCTTTTTTCATCAGGTAGAAGGATTATATATTGATGAAAATGTAAGTTTTGCCGATTTAAAACAAACCCTATACTTTTTTGTTCAGGAAATGTTTGGTAAAGATGTTAAAGTAAGATTTAGACCAAGTTACTTTCCTTTCACTGAACCAAGTGCAGAAATGGATATCAGTTGTTTAATTTGTGAAGGTGAAGGCTGTAATGTTTGTAAACACACTGGTTGGGTAGAGATTTTAGGTAGTGGAATGGTGCATCCTAATGTTCTTGAAAATTTTGGAATTGATAGCAACAAATACACAGGCTTTGCCTTTGGTATGGGCGTTGAAAGAATTTGTCAATTAAAATATCGAGTAAACGATTTAAGATTATATAGTCAAAATGATGTTCGATTCTTAAAACAATTTACAAGTGTAATCTAGCATAAAAAATATATGTCTTTATTTAAATATTTTATATTCTCAATACTTTTTGTTTCTTGTATTGGTACAAAAAATGTACAAGAATTAAACATTGAACAGTCTTGGGTATTTACAATACAGGAATTCGTGGGAAATATTCAAGTTGATGAAAATGGAAAACCACTAAATAAAGGATATTGGTTGAAGCATTTTATTGTAATGGAAATTAAGGGAGATGTTCTTCCAAAATGGGAAAGTTTGATGATTAATGACAAAGAAAATATTATCAATTATTCATCTATTCATGATACCGTAATTTATATTGGAAAAGACAAAAACACTTTTAAAAACATCTTTGTTTCCACAAAAAAAAATGGCAAATTGTTGCTGTTGAAAGTAGAAGATTATTTTACAGAACTTCCCTTTAAGAATCCTATGTTTACTTTAAACGGGAAATTGGGAGAAAAAAAGGTTTCTATTCTCTTAAAAAATGATCCTGTTCTCATTGAAAATCAAGTAAGGCCTTAAATGTTTAAGATTTTGGGAATTTTTTAGGAATTCCTTGAAAAAACTTTTCCACAAATACACGTATTCCCCTACTTTTGCAATCCTTTATTAAATTTCGATGGGTACCGCAAACTGTTTATGGCCATTAAAACGTTTGCAAATCATACATTTTTAGCTAAAAAACGGATTTCATACTTATGTCTACAACAACTCTAAACCCCAGGATTAATTTTGGTAAAACAAAACACCTGGCAGATGCTCCTGACTTATTAGATATCCAATTAGAATCATTCAGAGAGTTTTTTCAATTAGAAACTACGCCAGATAAGCGTAAC
>JANPAT010000347.1:0-6049 GCA_031430075.1 Chitinophagaceae bacterium
GTAAGCAACTGTTCAAGTATAGATACAGCTAATATTATTGTGAACTGTACTTTACCGGTAAGCTATTTAAATTTTGCTGGAGTAAGAGAAGCAGGAAATAATGTATTAAGATGGACAACCAGCACAGAACAAAACAATAAAGGATTTGATGTAGAAAGAAGTGTTTATGGCAGAACTTTCAGCAGTTTAGGATTTGTAAACTCTAAAGGAGATAATGGCAATAGCAACCATGAGTTAAGTTATAGCTTTATGGATAATCAATTATCATCAAGTGTTTATTATTACAGATTACGCCAAGTAGATTTAAATGGCAAAACGAGTTATAGTAATACGATAGTAATTAAAGGAGATAGAGTAAGTACCATTAAGATGAGTGGTTTGTATCCAAACCCAGCAACAGAAGAAGTAACGATTACTATTGATGCACCAAATGCAGAGAAAGTGGTGTTAATAGTTACCGATATTTATGGCAAACAATTGTTGCAACAAAATATTAGTGTAGAAGTAGGCTCGAACAACACTAAATTAAATGTGGGCAGATTAGCTGCTGGAACTTATTTAGTGAAATTAATTTCATCTAAATCGAATGAAGGATCAACATTGAAATTTGTTAAATATTAAAAATTAATAGTTTAACATAACCAAAACCGCTTCATTTTTGAGGCGGTTTTTTATTTTTAATATAGCAATATGAATTATTTAGAAATTTCAATTGAAACTAATGATGAAGAAATTCAGGAACTTTTAATTTCTCTACTTAATGAAATGGGTTATGATGGTTTTCAGCAAGAAAGCAACAGGTTAATTGCTATAATTAATGAAAATGAATTTGATGAAAAGGAGTTGAAGAATTTATTAGAGCTTCATCAAATCGATTTTACAAAAACAGTTATTCCTCATCAAAACTGGAATGCATTATGGGAATCGAATTTTGAACCTATTACTGTTGATGACTTTGTTGGAGTGAGAGCAGCTTTTCATCCCACAATAAAAAATGTACAACATGAAATTATTATTACGCCAAAAATGAGTTTTGGTACTGGTCATCATGCCACCACATTTTTAGTAATGCAATTAATGCAATACATTGAATTTAATAATAAAACAGTTTTTGATTTTGGAACGGGTACTGGAATACTTGCCATTCTTGCAGAAAAATTAGGAGCAAAAAATATTCAAGCCATTGATTATGATGATTGGTGTATTGAAAATGCCAATGAGAATATCATACAAAATAATTGTTCTTTAATAAAAATTGTAAAAGCTGATACAGCTGTTGTAGAAAAATCATTTGATGTTGTTATAGCAAATATTAATAAAAATATTATTCAAGATAATTTTGAAAACTTGCATCGAGCAGCAGCAGCAAATGCTGTAATAATATTGAGTGGATTATTGCAAAAAGATGAAGAAGAAATTCTACAAATGGCTCAAGAAAAACAATGGAAACATCAAAAAACTGTGACTAAAAATGATTGGATTGCCCTGCATTTCAATAATTAAAAGCATTTTTCAACGTTTGTTAAAAACTACATTAAATAATTATTAATTTAATGGCATTGGCTATATTTGCAACCCATTCAACAGATAGGATAAACTATGGATGAAATACTTCTTATCATATTAGCATATTTAATTGGATCCATTCCAACTGCACTTTTGGTAAGCAAACATTTTTTCAATATTGATATCAGAGATTATGGTAGTGGCAATTCTGGTGCAACAAATACTTTTAGAGTTTTAGGTAAAAAATGGGGCAGCATTGTAATGGTTGTAGATATTTTAAAAGGAGTTGTTGCTACATCATTATTTTTATTAGTGTCACATTATAGCACGAATGAATTGCACAGAACTAATTTTATGATTGGCTTAGGATTGGCCGCAGTATTAGGGCATGTTTTTCCAATATGGGCAAATTTCAAAGGTGGTAAAGGAGTGGCTACATTATTTGGAATGGCTTTGGCCATTCAACCTATTGTTGCATTGCTGTGTATTTTAGTTTTCTTATTAGTATTATTTCTTACACGTTTTGTTTCTTTAAGTTCTGTATTAGCAGGAGTAGCTTTTATGGTATTTATCTTGTTTATATATAATGCACAAGAACCTTTATATAGAGGTTTTGCAATCATCGTTGCATTAATGGTAATTTTAACTCATCAGAAAAATATTAGTCGTATTTTAAATGGCACAGAAAGTAAAGTGCCCATTTTAAAACATAGAGATAAAAAACGACAAAGAAGAAATCAGTAATTCATTGTTTTATTCAAATTTATTTAAAGCTCCATGAAACATATACACTCGAGTATAAGAGCTTTTATTTTAACTTTTATTGATTTTTTTTATCCTCCATTTAAAAAAATAATGCCTCTGCAAACTTTTAGGTATGCAGCATGTGGCAGTGCAAATACATTATTAGATATTTGTTTATTTATTATTTGTAACGAATGGGTTTTGCAAAAACATCCCTTACATATTATGTCTGATATCTATGTTAGTTCTTACATAGCTTCATTTTTATTTAGTTTTTGTTTTTCATTTCCCACAGGATTTTATTTGAATAGGTATGTTGTTTTTCCAATCGAAAACTCAGAAGCTAAAGAGCAATTGTTTAAATACTTTGCTGTTGTAATGTTTTGCCTAGTTTTAAACTATGGGTTTATGAAATTCTTTGTTGAATTCTTTAAATGGAATGCAAACTTTTCAAAAATTATGACAACAGTATTTGTTGTAATGTTTAGTTATCTTGCCCAAAAACATTTTACTTTTAAACTAAAAGATGGTACCGAATTGATTGATGAAATGAATTTTTGATTACTATGCTATTGTACCCTCAAACTACCTTAACCCAACTCGAGTTCGATAAAATAAAAAAACTCTTACTCCATTATTGCCAAACTGAATTTGCAATAAACCGAGTTAATGAATTAAGAATTCATACACACATTAAGTATATTGAAACTCAAATTAATCAAACTAATGAGTTTAAATTATTGCTGCAACATCAACATTATTTTCCAATTCAGTTTATTAATAATATTAGTAAAATAATAAAACTGCTTAGTATTAGTGGGGCAACTTTATCTGAGTTGGATTTTGTTCAAATAAAAGATTTAACAGTAAATGTTGAATCTATCTTTAGATGGTTTTCAGACGAAAAAAAATTGGCATTTCCTTATTTACAACTAATTGCTGCATCATCTTATTACGAAAAAAATATTCAACAATGGATTGATGAAATTATTGATGAAGGTGGTGTAGTACGAGATAATGCTAGCGATGATTTGCAAAAAATACGATTATCTATATTTAAGAAAAGAAATGAATTAAGAAGGGTTTTCGATAAAGTAATTGCCAAACTTGCTAAAGCAGGTTATACTGCTGAAATTGATGAAAGCTTTAGTAATGGAAGAAGAGTAGTTGCTGTGTTTAGTGAATATAAACGACAAGTAAAAGGAATACTACATGGCGAAAGTGATAGCAGAAAAACTACTTTCATTGAACCAGAAGAAACTATTCAACTTAACAATGATTTATATTCTTTAGAAGCAGATGAAAAAAAAGAAGTCTTAAGAATTTTAAAAGAACTTACTCAAAGACTCAGTATTTATGCTCCATTGCTTGAAAACTATTTAGCGATTATTGGTGAGTTTGATTTTGTACAAGCTAAAGCCAAACTGGCCATTGATTACAATGGTAATATGCCCAATATTGTTGATAAAGCTTTTGTTGATTTAAAAGATGCCTATCATCCATTATTGTTTTTGTACAATAAACAAACAAATAAAAAAACTATTCCATTAAACATTAGCTTAAATAATAATGATAGAATTATATTAATTAGTGGTCCTAATGCAGGTGGTAAAACTGTTGCTATGAAAACCATTGGCCTTAATCAACTACTCATGCAAAGTGGATTATTGGTTCCAGCTGCAGCAACATCTACAATGGGAATTTTTAAACAAATATTTATTCAAATTGGTGATGAGCAAAGTATAGAATTTGAATTAAGTACTTATTCATCTCATTTAATAAGTATCAAATTCTTTTTAGAAAATGCTAATGGAAAAACTTTGTTTTTTATAGATGAATTAGGCAGTGGAAGCGACCCTAATTTAGGTGGAGCATTTGCACAAGTTATTTTAGAAGAGCTATGTAAAAAACATGCCATGGGTATTGTAACAACTCATTATTTGAATTTAAAAATAATGGCTAACCATACTAAAGGCATTGTAAATGCTGCAATGGCTTTTGATGAAAAAACTTTATTACCATTATACAAATTAAGTATTGGAAAACCTGGCAGCAGTTATACATTTTCGATTGCTGAACGAATTGGTTTGAATCCTAATTTAATTAATCGAGCAAAAAACTTAGTGAATGCCGATCATTTTAAATTAGATAAATTACTAAACAACACTGAACAAAATTTGCAAGAAGTTAATGCTGAGAAAAAGGAATTGCAAATTCTAATTAAGCAAAATGAAAAATTAAAAGCTGAAATGCAAGTGTTAATTACTAAAGAAAAACATAAGCAACAAGTTGAGCTTTTACAACAGCAAAATAAAATTGCTGCTGAACGTTTGGTTTATTTGAAAGATATGGAGCGAAAACTTAAACAAATAGTTTTTGATTACAGAAAAGCAGAAGATAAAAAAGAAGTGATTAAAAATTTACACAACCTATTGTTTAAAAAAGATGAAAAACTTGTTGTAAATAAAATTGCTAAAAAAATTAACTCAAAATATAAGGAACTGAATGCTGCCATTGAAATTGGTAGCCTAGTTAAGCTTCGAAAAAATTATCAGGTTGGGGAAGTAAAAGAGATTAGGGGTAAACGAGCTATTGTTCAAATAGGTTTTTTACCAATGAATCTAGAATTAACCGATTTGGTTGTTGTTGAAAAAGTTGAAGTTCCACCTACAGTATAAAACCTTAGTTTAATCTAAAATTTTTGCAAGAGCAGAAACTTCCTCTCTTTTTTCCTCTAGTTTTGAGCTGTTAAAACATTTTCCTACTTCTTCTAACAAAATTTTTATTATTCTTTTTTGAGAAAGAGGTTTAAAATGTTCGTCAGTTGGTTTTTCGCCAATTCTTTTAAAATATTTTTCAATTTCTGCGTAGCTATATGCTTGTCCATTTACTGCATCAATATAAAAATGTATTTTTTCTCGAGGATCAACAATACTTTTTGCAGCATAAAAATCTGAATGATAAAATCCAATAATCATTTGTTTGGGTATGTTGATGATGCTAGCATTAATGTCTAATAAATCACACATTACCTGATACAAAATTCCCATACTAATAGCATTGCCACGTTTACACTCTAAAACTTTATTTATAAAAAAGTCGTTAGGATTTTCGTAACAAACATCATTAGTTCTAAGTTGATAATAATTATATAAAATACTGCTCAAAACATTGGCTTGTTCTAAGGGAGTTAAATTATTATTCAACTCTAGCCAAATATTTCTTTTAATTCTATCAAGATCCTGTAAAATGGGTGTGGTATGCAAATCGGGGTATTGGTATTTTGCAACCAATAAAGCCCCAAACAATAAATCATTGTAGGTGTTACTACTCCACTCAGTTAAATCGTTTTTAAGCTCTTTATATTGAAGCTTATGTATAAGCTCTTCAATTCTGTTTTGAATATTATTACATTCAGTATTTTCCCAAAGATTTTCAAGATTAGGAACAATACCTTTACCATATTTCATAATTCTTTCAGATATAATTTGAAATACTTCTGTATCTGGGTCATCAATTAAACTTAATAATGCATTTACTTCTTTATTCTTTTGCATAAAATATTTCTTAAGTTTTGGTTATAGAAATAACGATGAATTCATAGTTTAATTTTATTAACTATTATTAAGTTATCCCCAATTTTAAATAATAAAATATTTTAATTTTTAAATAATATTTTGGACATACTGTCGCTCCAAAAACTGCTTACAAATTTTTTGTACTAGTTTTTTACATCATTCAGAACTTACATGATATGCTATTTCATCTATTATTTTTTGATTGTTGCAATGTTTTCTTA
>JANPAT010000348.1:0-4311 GCA_031430075.1 Chitinophagaceae bacterium
TTGTATTTGTTGAAAGTGATAACTGCAAATGGTGCAACAGAAATAGCTAAGTTTGTGAAGGAATAAAAATCTTATTCATCGTTAAATTTTGCAAATCTTGATGCCGACAATTAAATATGAAAATAAACACACATCAACCGCAACGTCCCTTAGCCACACACAAAGCTTTGCAAGGAGACGTTGCGGGGAAGGAATGGTTAACACAGATTATTTTCTGTATATTCTCTAAAAGAAAATGCACTAATACCTTGCAAAATATTTTAACAGAGTTAAAAGATAATTAATTATTTAAAGGGTTTATTATAAATCATTCAATTTAAAACAACAACCCTCTACCCAAATATTTACTAATAGGTTTTCAATATAAATAGGGTTAGCATCATCAACTACATTAATATTAGTATGTTTTATTTTGTTACCATCTATCACAACCACCATCCCAGAACCAATACAGTTTGCAGTATTGCCACTTGAAATTAATAAAGCTGTGTTTTCACCCAAACCAATGCCAATGCAGGATGGACTTAATGCAACAGCGTGTGCAAGGCGTGCAAAACGTCCACGCTTTATAAAGTGTGTATCAATAATAATATTTTTAATAAAGTCGAACCCTTTAACAATTTTTATATCGTCTTTATAAAGAGCTTCGGCTATTATTCCTCCTGCAATAATATTTTCAGACATAGCCATAGCACCTGCACTTGTTCCTGCAACAATAAAATTTTCATCGGCATAATACTTGGTTTTAATGGCTGATAATAGTACAGTGCCAGCCAGCAAGGTAACAAGTTTATTTTGGTCTCCTCCAGTAAAAAATATTGCGTGAGCAGTTTGAACTCGTTTTATTAAAACTGTGTCAGCTGCATCATTTTCATTTTCTATTTTTATAAATCCAACTTTTGTGAAACCCTCCTTTTTATAAGCGTTAATATACAATGCTTCCATCTCTTCAGGAATAGCAGAAGCAGCAGCAATGATTTCAATAATATGATGAACTCTTGGAATTTTTTGAATGAGAGAACCTAAAATTTCAAAATGTGTTTGGGGTCTGTTTTTTTTGTGAACAATTAGATTCTCTCCAGCAATATCTCCTTTGTCTTCGTGCCCACCAACAATAAGAAGCTTTCCTTTAGGTATCATTATATAGATTTTTTAAATCGTTTTTTTATTTCATAACTTGATATGACCAACATATAAAAAGTAATGTCTCCAGCAATTTTCCCAAGCAAAATTCCAAGCGTAAAACTGCTCAAGTAAAGGGTAAATAAATACATAAACAATGGTCGCAGTATCAGCCCATCAATCAATCCAGCAATACCAAATTCAAATAGCATTTCTACAACTATTTTAACTAAATCAGAAATGTTAAAACGTTTACGCTCTACTTTATTTTTGTTAACTACTACCAGAATATTTTGAATGGCAACAGTTGAATAAAATCCAATAGCTTCACCTAAAGAACCTGCATATGCAATTAGTATAAGGCTGGTAGAAAAAAAATGTGCTATACTAGCAGCAGCAATAGCAGTTATTGTTCCAAAAACTTCTGCAGGCAAATACCTTTTTAACCATTCTACACCCTTTTTCTTAAACATTACTATATTAAACTTTTAAACAACAGGATAAGCATTTGCTATTTTAGTACCCATTTTATAATGCAACGTTCTTTGTGCTGTAAAACTAATATTGGTTGAGGCTTCAAACAATAGAATGATATCTGAACCACCAAACTGAAAGTATGACAATTCCTCACCTTTTCTAACAGTAATGCCTACTTCGGCAGTAATAATTACCGATGCAACTTGTGACATGCCAATTGGCAAAACAGCAACCAATCCAATTGCTGTGTCTAAAACTATTAGCCCTCTTGTTTGAGCAAACTGATAACCCACAACATCAAAGGAGTCATATACTATTTTGTTATGCAAATGATGTTTCCCTGTTTCCTCATCGGCTAATCTTGCTTCTACTTCTTGATAAACTTGCCCTTGAATAACTCTTGCTTCTAAAACTTTTCCTCCAACAGGTGCGTGTTGCCGATGGTAGTCTGTTGGTCCAAGATAGGAGTGCATAAACATTCCATTTTCAAATCTGTGTTTATAGGGACTTCCTTCAAGTAATTCGCTCACTTTCCAATTGAGGTTTTTAACAGTCACATTTGAATCACTGCGAATTTCCCACTGTCCACCAAAAGTAGAATCGGCTGGCATTACAACAATTGACTGATCTGATATAGCTGCAACAGGGCGATAACCTGGTTTAAAATGTCGGGCAAAAAATTGATTAAAAGTTCTCCATCCTCCGTGAGGTCTGATATATTCTTTCATATTATAATATGGCGAATCATAAAACGTTTTCTCAGATACTGCATCAAACGATGCTGGCGTATCTAGAAATTCGCCTAATGCATTTGCATATTGCACCAACCATTTTGAAAAGGGTGTAAGTGGTAAAGCTTTGTTATAAGGTTTCACTTTATTTTGTAGTGGCAAAACTGATTCTTGGTCTGCTATAAAGTAGAATGCATTGAGGTGATCATTAACATTGTTGCCACTGGAGTTTTCGGAAGGAACCCAATACAGAAATTCATTAATCCAATTAAAATATTGAGAAAGGGTTTTAACATCTTGTAACAAAGGAACCTTTTTGCTATTGGCTGATTTAATGGCTTGTTCAAACTTTTTGTTCCAGTTATTTGTGTTGATAAGGTTTGCTAAATCTTCAACAACTGAATGGTATTTTATTTTCATTGGTTAATTATTTTTCATCATTACTTCATCTCTAGCAGCAACAATGCAATCTAAAACGTGATTCATTATTTCTGGGGTAATGTTCACATTTAAAGGAAATATTTTAATGGCATAAACTACAGCTTCTTTGTCTTTGGCATTTCGATTATATTCTGCTGTACGAAAACCTGTAGTAAAACTGAGATAGGGAGTGAATTGTCCGTTTATTTTTTTGCCAGACCTTGACCATTCAAACAATTTATCACCAATGGCGTGTGTAAATTCGTTATGCTCAATAAGCTCTTCACGAGAATCAGAGTTACACAGTTCACGAATATACTGTGTAGTAGCATCAACACCTTTTGGATATATTCTTAAAAGTGTTACAAATCCATCATCAGCAGCGTTTACACAAACCATTTCGGTATGCTTTTCAATCTGCTTTATTAAATGCACTTTATTTTCTAGTATGCCTCCTAAAATAGATTGAAAACCTTCGTATCCAAAAAACTTAAGCGTTGCCCAGCCTACCATTGAGCCTGTTGCTGCTCGTGAAACTTCTAAAGTATAATTCAATGGATTGTAGGGTGAGCGAGGTTGTAGATAAACTGATTGTTCACGAGAAAGTAGCGACTCAAATTCTTGAGCATCTTTATAAACAAATGTGCTACTTATATAGGGCGAGAATCCTGATTTATGAAAATCTACACCAAAACAATCGGCATAAAATATTCCTTTAACGGCATTGTAATTTCTTTCCAAATAAGGTAATACTTCTTCTGAAAAACCCAATGGATTTAATTTGAAATCATAATCCTTAAATACAATCCAACTCCATCCAATAACTGAATCACAATATAATAAAGCTTTGCCATAGCCTTTGGGATTAGGATATTTATCCATTAATTTTCTTACGGCTTCCACATCATCAAAAGCACAAGCATCGGTGGTTCCCATTGTGCAAACTATAGATGCAACTGGAATATTGTTAGCAGTACAATCTTTCAATACTTTTTCTAAATCACCCATATCCATTGCATTGGATTCTATATCCGTTTCAATTTTAATAATATTATTCATTCCTAAACCCATCCAATCTGTGCTGTTGAGCATTGTATAATGTGCTTGTTGAGAACATATCACTTTTGCATCGGTTCTTATTCCTTTATATCTTGAATCAGGAAGCACTTTTGTAAGAGCATATTTTAAATGATAAGTCCAGCAGCCCGAACCACCATAAGTATAAACGCAGCCTGCTTTTTTAGACTCCCAGCCAACAAGATTTGCGAGTATGCCCCCCGATTCTAATTCTGCTTGATGTGTATTCCAAGCATATTCACCTTCCAAAATATTTGGGGCAAATATTTCGGTTAGCATTGCAGCTACAATGGCAGCGGTATTAGCTTGAGGATTTACATTATTCATTGTTAACGGATGTCCCCAATTGGGCATTCCTTCAAACACTTTGATAACCTGTTTAATCACATCAGTTGATGTACTCATTTGGTGTTGCAGCACCGAATCTTTTACATTTTCGAAGTCGATAGTAAGGGCAGAATTTGTTCCCAAAAAAGAAGCACCA
>JANPAT010000349.1:0-4104 GCA_031430075.1 Chitinophagaceae bacterium
TCCTTCTGCAACAGTTGCTGGTTTATCTCAATATTTATGGAAACTAGAGCAACCAGCACATGCTGCAGCTAATGGCTATTTCATGGGTTGCATTAATCGAGTTGGCGAAGAAAAACCATGGAACCTAGGTAAATTTTATGGTACATCTTATTTTGTAGATCCACGTGGGCAAATTTTTTCACAAGCCAGTGAAACAAATGACGAACTATTAATTGCCGATTTTGATTTAGACATGATTGAACAAGTACGTTCTACTTGGCAATTTTTTAGAGATAGACGACCTGAAACTTATGGAAGACTAACTGAATTATAAATGTAGAATTTAGAATTATGAGTTATGAATGAACAAAATTCATAACTCATAATTCCTAACTCATAATTAAACAAAATGATTACAAATAATCGCTTAACTGTCCAACAATACGAACAAAACTTTGCTGATATTCACCCTCCATTCGAAACTGCAGATGCTGCATTAGTTGAAGCTAATAGGTGTTTGTTTTGTTACGATGCCCCTTGCACAAAGCTTTGCCCTACAAGTATTAATATTCCTAAGTTCATTAAACAAATTACTACTGAGAATATTAAAGGCTCTGCATATACCATTCTTCAATCGAACATTATGGGTGCAGGTTGTAGCAAAGTTTGCCCTGTTGAAAAATTATGTGAAGGTGCATGTGTGTATAACAACATGAACGAAACTCCAATTCATATTGCAAAACTGCAACGCTACTCTACCGAAATTGCTATGAAGAATAATTGGCAATTATTTGAAAGAAAACAATCTACTGGGAAAAAAGTTGCTGTAGTTGGTGCTGGCCCAGCAGGATTAAGTTGTGCTCATGCTTTATCAAGAGAGGGCATAGATGTTACTATTTATGAAAAAGAAGGTAAAGGTGGTGGCTTAATGACTTACGGCATTGCAGCCTATAAAGTTACTCCAGAGTTTTGTGAAGATGAAGTCAATTATATTTTAAGTATTGGTGGCATTGATGTAAAATATAATCAAGAATTAGGAAAAAATATTTCTTTAGAACAACTACAACAAAACTACGATGCAGTGTATTTGGCTATAGGCGTTGGATTGGCCAATAAACTCAACATTCCAGGAGAGGATTTAGAAGGCGTTGAAGATGCTATTGAATTTATTTATCAATTAAGAGATAAAGGATACGAATCAATTAATGTTGGTGATAAAGTGGCTGTTATAGGAATGGGTATGACAGCCATTGATGCTGCTACTCAAGCAAAGCGTTTGGGTGCAAAAGAAGTAACCATGGTGTACCGCAGAACTGAGCATGAAAAAAATTGTACACAACATGAATTAGATATTGCAAGACTAGATGGATGTGCTACTTTATGGTTAGCATCACCAAAAGAAATATTAGGCGAAAATGCCAGCCTGAAGGAGTCAGTCGGGCAGGGAAAAGTAAAAGCTTTAGTTTGTGAAGTAATGAAGTTAGGAGAGCCCGATGCAAAAGGAAAACCAACTCCAATTGCTACTGGTGAAACTATAACTTTAGAAGTTGATATGGTAATAAAAGCAACAGGCCAAAATCCTTATGAGGCTTTGGTTTCAGAAAATAAAATAAAAAATAACAGAGGAAAAATTGAAATTTCAAATCAAACCACAAACCTCCAAGGTGTATTTGCTGGTGGAGATTGTGTTAATGGTGGAAAAGAAGTTGTGGATGCAGTGCAAGCAGGAAAAGATGGTGCGAGTGCTATTCTGAAATATATAGCCACGAATACACAAATGAACACAAATAAATAAAATCACTGGTGGCAATTCGTTCTTTGATGGTAAAAACGAATAATATGAGCGAACTAATTTACAAAGAAGAGTCTTATGCAATAATTGGATTGTGTATGGAAGTGCATAACCAACTTGGACACGGTTTTTCTGAAATTGTTTATAAAGATGCTCTTCAGTATGAATTTACAGAAAATGGAATTGCCTATGAAAGGGAGAAAGAATATTTGGTTTACTACAAAGGTATTTTACTTCAACATAAGTTTTATGCTGATTTCGTTGTATTTGATAAAATAATTTTAGAAGTAAAATGTACTACTTCGATAGCTGATGAACATATTTCACAAACTATTAATTACTTAAAAGTTTCTGCAAATAAACTTGGATTAATTGTAAATTTTGCAAGAGGTAAAATGGAACATAAAAGAATAATCTATTAAAAATAATTCGTGTACATCCGTGTATTCGTGGCAAAAAATAAAAACTATGGCAGATATATCTTCAAACTTTTTAGGCATTAAATCACCCAATCCTTTTTGGCTAGCTAGTGCCCCTCCTACTGATAAAAAAATTAATGTACTTCGTGCCTATGAAGCAGGCTGGGGTGGCGTGGTTTGGAAAACTTTAGGCAGTCAGGTAAAAAATGTTTCATCACGCTACAGTGCTGTTGATTATCATGGTAGCAGGGTTATGGGCTTTAATAATATTGAACTCATTAGCGACAGGCCCTTAGATATTAATTTAAAAGAAATTACAGAAGTTGTAAAACTTTTTCCTGATAGAGCCATGATTGTTTCTTTAATGGCAGATAACAATCGTAACGATTGGCATGAATTAATTAAGAAATGTGAAGATGCAGGTGCCATGGGATTTGAACTCAATTTTGGTTGCCCACATGGAATGACTGAAAGAGGAATGGGTGCTGCAGTTGGTCAAGATCCTGAGATTGCAAAAATGGTTGTTGAATGGGTGATGGAAAAAGCAACCATTCCGGTAATAACAAAACTCACCCCAAATGTTCATAGTGTTGTACCAACAGGAAGAGCTGCAGTTGAGGGAGGTACTAATGCATTAAGTTTAATAAATACCATTCAAAGTGTTACTGGTATTGATTTAGACACCCTTGTACCAAATCCTTATGTTGCAGGTAAAAGTGTTTTTGGTGGTTATTGTGGACCAGCAGTAAAACCAATTGCTCTTAAATTTTTAACTACAATTGCACAAGATGAATTAACAAGCAAAGTTCCCGTTAGTGGCATTGGTGGAGTTAGTACTTGGAAAGATGCAGTTGAATTTATGTTGCTTGGTGCAAGTAACGTTCAAGTTTGTACTGCTGCTATGAAACATGGTTTTAGAATTATTGAAGATATGTGTGAAGGAATGAATAATTGGATGGATGAAAAAGGATATAAAACAATTAATGATTTTATTGGAAAGAGTGTTGAAAAAATTACTCATTGGGAAGATTTAGATATTAATTATCATCATATAGCAAAAATCAATCAAGATAAATGTATTCATTGTGGTTTATGTTATATAGTATGCGAAGACACTTCACATCAATCCATCAATATAAAAAAAGGAAATCCTTATAATACATACATTATTAAAGAAGAAGAATGTGTTGGGTGTAATTTGTGTCAGTTAGTTTGTCCAGTTGAAGCATGTATCACAATGGAAGAACATAGAGTTGCACCAGAATATATTAATTGGAAAATGTGGCAAGAAAAAGGGTTGCCTTTAAATGATCATTAGTAACTAGAATATCAATTTTACAATGTAGTAAAAACAACCAGCCATTAAAGCAGAAATGGGTATAGTAATAACCCAAGCCCATAATAAGTTAATGGTTACACCCCAACGAACAGCACTTAAACGTTTTGTTGCACCAACACCAATAATACTACCAGTTATAGTATGTGTTGTTGAAACAGGAATATGAAAAAACTCAGTCAGAAATAAAGTTAGGGCTCCAGCAGTTTCAGCACAAAACCCTTCAAGTGGAGTTACTTTAGTAATTTTAGTACCCATTGTTCTTACAATTTTCCAACCACCACTTAAAGTGCCTAAACCAATTGCAAGAAAACTACAAACTGGTACCCAAGAATATTGAGTAACAAATTGATCGAATGTTATTGTTTTTCCAATTGAGTTTTCATAAAAAATAAATGCCGCTCCAATAATACCTAATACTTTTTGTGCATCATTGCCACCATGTCCTAAACTAAATGCAGCAGAAGATAGTAATTGAAGTTTTTTAAATTTAGATTCTGCCTTATATGGATTACTATTCTTAAACAAATGCACTACAAGTATTGTAATAAAGAATGCAATAAACATTCCTATTAAAG
>JANPAT010000350.1:0-6352 GCA_031430075.1 Chitinophagaceae bacterium
ATGAATTTAATTCAGTCAATCATTATAGCCATTGTTGAAGGCTTAACAGAATACTTGCCAATTTCTTCAACAGGACATATGATTATAACAAGTTCATTAATGGGTATTGAAAAAGACGAATTTGTAAAACTTTTTGAAATAGCCATTCAGTTTGGGGCAATTTTAGCTGTTGTAGTTTTATATTGGAAAAAGTTTTTTGATTTTAGCAAATGGCAGTTTTATTTAAAATTAGTTATTGCTGTTATACCTGCATTAGTTGCAGGAAAATTGTTGAATGATAAAATTGATTTGTTATTAGAAAGTCCATTAACAGTAGCTATGAGTCTTTTAGTTGGAGGAATTATATTATTATTTATTGATCATTTTTTTAAAAATCCAACTATTGATAGTGAAGAAAAAATTACTTATAAAAAAGGATTCATCATTGGCATTTGGCAATGCCTTGCCATGATTCCTGGAATTAGCAGAAGTGCAGCAAGTATTATTGGAGGCATGAGTGAAAAACTCACCAGAAGTGTAGCTGCTGAATTTTCTTTCTTTTTAGCAGTACCAACAATGTTCGCAGCAACAGGTTATAAATTATTAAAGACATTTCAAACCAATCCAGCTCTATTAAAAGATGCTAATAATATTGCATTATTGTTGCTTGGCAATGCAGTTGCATTTATAGTTGCACTAGTAGCAATTAAATTTTTTATAAGCTATTTGCAAAAACATGGGTTTAAACTTTTTGGTTGGTATAGAATAATTGTTGGTTGTATTGTATTAATATTGTTACAGCAAGGAATTATAAAATAATTATGGATGTTGAATTTAAAATGATAATTCTGACTCATTAAAAATTTAGCATTTAACATTTAAAATTACCCCATGGAAATTGCTTCAAAAAAAGTTGTTCGTGCTTGGACCATGTACGACTGGGCAAATAGTTCTTACTCTTTAATTATTACTTCAGCTATTTATCCAGCATATTATTCCATAATCGTTCCACAGCAGGTTCAGTTTATTGGCAGAACATACGATAGGGCTGCTTTAGCTTCTTATTCCATTTCATTTTCATTTTTATTAATTGCATTTTTATCTCCTATCCTATCTTCAATTGCAGATGCAAGAGGTAATAAGAAAGCTTTTATGCAATTCTTTTGCTATTTAGGTTCTACTGCATGTGCAGCAATGTTTTTTTTCACAAAAGAAAATATTAGCTTGGGTATTACTTGTTCAATTATTGCATCAATAGGATTTTGTGGCAGCATTGTTTTTTACAACTCTTATTTACCAGAAATTGCACATAAAGATGACCATGATAAAATAAGTGCAAGGGGTTTTGCAATGGGTTATGTAGGCAGTGTTTTATTAATGTTGGTTTGTTTGGCTTTTATAATGATGAATGACAAATTAAATTGGGGTTATGGTGCAATGCCAACAAGATTATCATTTTTAGCTGTTGGAATTTGGTGGGCTGGTTTTGCACAAATTACATTTAAACACTTGCCAAAATCAAAGCCTAATATTAAAGAAAGTAAACAAAAAAATATTTTTACAGATGGTTTTACAGAATTGAAAAAAGTAATTAAAGAATTAATTCATTATCCAAGATTAAAAAAATTTTTACGTGCTTTTTTCTTTTACAATATGGGGGTTCAAACTGTAATGTATGTTGCTGTTTATTTTGCTTCAGAAGAGTTAAAAATGGAAACTACGCAGCTTATACTTACTGTTTTAATTATTCAAATTGTTGCCATATTTGGTGCAATACTTTTTTCAAAACTTTCAAAAGCTACAAACAATATACTTACTCTTTTTATTTTGATTTCCATTTGGATTTGCATTTGTATAGGTGCATATTTTATTCAAACAGCCATGCAGTTTTTTGTTTTAGCATTTTGTGTAGGTATGGTTATGGGTGGTATTCAATCAATGAGCAGATCAACTTATTCTAAACTCTTACCTCCTACTCACGATACTGCATCTTACTTTAGTTTTTATGATGTTTGTGAAAAAAGTGGAACAGTATTAGGCACTATGTCGTTTGGTTTAGTTGCAGAATTTTTAGGTGGAATGAGAAATTCAATATTGGCAATAATGAGTTTCTTTATTATCGGTATGGTTTTATTACTTTTTGTAAAAATGAAAGAAAAAGTTGTTAATGATTAATTTTAAATTATGAATTATTAAGTGTAAATTATAAATTATAAATCAAACATCATACATCATACATCGTAAATCGTACATCGTAAATCACAAATAACAATGAATCTCTACTCAATAAATACTGGATTTTTTAAGTTAGATGGTGGTGCCATGTTTGGTGTTGTTCCAAAATCTATGTGGCAAAAATTAAATACACCCGATGAAAATAATTTGTGCAATTGGGCAATGCGATCTTTATTAATAGAAGATGGCAATAAGCTTATTTTAATTGATAATGGAATTGGCAATAAACAAGATGCAAAATTCTTTTCGCATTATTATCTAAATGGAAATGATAGTTTAGAAAAATCTTTAAAACAACATGGTTTTTCGAAAGATGATATTACAGACGTGGTTTTAACTCATCTTCATTTTGATCATTGTGGTGGTAGCGTTGAAAAAGTAAACGACAAATTACAAACTGCATTTAAAAATGCAACTTACTGGAGTAACCAACTGCACTGGCAATGGGCAACAGAACCAAACGATAGAGAAAAAGCTTCTTTTTTAAAAGAAAATATTTTGCCCATTCAAGAAAGTGGACAATTAAAATTTGTTGAAGGAATAATTTCTGCAAATCATGCAGCAGCGGGTATTTCAACAATTGCCAACAATCCTTTACAAACAGTTCATTCAACTATCGTTCCCCAATTGTCTTATAAAATTGTTAATGGACACACAGATGCTATGATGTTGCCACAAATTAAATATAAAGAGCATACCATAGTTTATATGGCAGATTTATTGCCTTCAGCAGCACATTTACCCATTCCTTATGTAATGGCTTATGATATGTTTCCTTTAACTACTTTGAACGAGAAAAAATCTTTCTTATCTGAAGCTGTTGAAAATAATTATTTGCTCTTTTTTGAACACGATGCTACAAACGAATGTTGTTCATTACAACAAACAGAAAAAGGAGTTCGAGCAAAAGACTTTATTAAAATAAACGAATTATAATTATTTAAAGCTAATTAACTCTACATCAAAAATTAAGGTAGAATTTGCTCCAATAACTGCACTCACTTGTCTTTCACCATAACCTAAATAAGGTGGAATAAAAAATCTGAATTTACTACCGGTTGGCATTAGTTGTAAGCCTTCTGTCCAACCTTTAATTACCATATTTAAAGGGAATGTTGCAGGAACACCACGTTGAACACTACTATCGAAAATAGTTCCATCAATAACAGTTCCATGATAATGACAGGTTACATTATGTGTTGGCCAAGGCATTTCGCCTATTCCCATGGTTAAAACTTCATATTGTAAACCACTTTCTGTTTCAATTACACCCTCTCTTTCTTTATTTTTTGCAAGAAATTCTTGTCCTAATGCTAAGTTGACTGCTGCTTTTTCGTTTTTCATTTGTGCTAATTTTTCAGAGACGCTCATTATTAAAATTTGTGGCGAAAATAAGGAAATGAAATTTTAATGAATGAATATGCAAACTTGTTGAAACAACAAACACTGTAAATTTGTCCACCAATTATATTATATGAGTGAAGAACGCAGTTTGAATTTTATTGAAGAAATTATTGAGAACGATTTAAAGTCTGGCAAATATGAGTCCATTGTAACTCGATTTCCTCCAGAACCTAATGGCTATTTACACATGGGTCATGCTTCGGCAATATGTTTAAATTTTGGATTAACACAAAAATATAAAGGATATACTAATTTAAGATTTGACGATACCAATCCTGTTACTGAAGAAACAGAATATGTTGAAAGTATTAAAGAAGATATTAAATGGTTAGGCTTTGAATGGAAGAATGAATTGTATGCCAGCGATTATTTTGAGCAACTGTATCAATTTGCTGTAAAGCTTATCAACAAAGGATTAGCTTATGTTGATGATAGCAGTGCCGAACAAATTGCATTAGAAAAAGGAACCCCAACTCAACCAGGAATTAATAGTAAATATCGTAATAGAAGTGTTGAAGAAAATTTGCAACTGTTTGACGAAATGAGGGCTGGAAAATTTGAAGATGGTGCTAAAGTTTTAAGATTAAAAATTGATATGGCTGCTGGAAATATGTTGATGAGAGATCCATTAATTTATCGAATTAAGCATGCACATAATCATAGAACTGGAAACGACTGGTGTATATACCCTATGTACGATTTCGCCCATGGCCAAAGCGATTCTATAGAAAATATTACGCACAGCATTTGTACTATGGAATTTATTCCACATAGAGAATTATACGATTGGTTAATTGAAAAACTTGAAATTTTTCCATCTCATCAATACGAATTTGCTCGAAGAAATTTGAACTATACTGTAATGAGCAAAAGGAAACTGTTGAGTTTAGTAAATGATGGTTTTGTAAATGGTTGGGACGACCCTAGAATGCCAACAATAAGTGGCATGAGAAGAAGAGGATATGCTCCAGAAAGCATTAGAGAATTTTGTGATAGAATTGGTATAGCTAAACGTGAAAATATTGTTGACATTGGCTTATTAGAATTTTGTGTAAGAGAACATTTAAATAAAAAATCGTTAAGAAGAATGGTGGTGTTCGACCCTATTAAAGTTACAATCAGCAATTTTACTAACGATGAAATAGTGCATATTGAAAATAACCCTGAAGATGAAAATGCAGGTGAGCGTGAGGTTTTATTTACAAATGAAATTTATATAGAACGAGAAGATTTCATGGAAAATCCTCCAAAGAAATATTTTAGATTAGCTCCAGGCCAAATGGTTCGATTAAAAAGTGCTTACATTATTCAATGTGATGAAGTAATTAAAGATACAAACGGAAATATTGTTGAATTAAAATGTACTTATTTCCCTGAAAGTAAAAGTGGTCATGACACTAGTGGCTTGCAAGTTAAAAGTACTATTCATTGGGTTAGTTGCAAAGAAGCTGTTCCTGTTACAATAAATTTATACGATAGATTGTTTAAAGTTGAAGATGTTGATGGTGCAGAAGGAGAATTTAAAGATCATATTAATGAAAAATCTTTAATTGTATTACAAACTGCAGTTGCTGAAAAATCTTTGGCTACAGCTACTTTATTTGATAGATTTCAATTTTTACGCAAGGGATATTTTTGTTTGGATAAAGATAGTTCTGCTAAAAAATTAATTTTTAACAGAACTGTTACTTTAAAAGATTCTTGGGCTAAAGAGAAAAATAAATAAGGTTAAATCTATGTATAATTCTATTTGATTGTACTTCCCTGCCAAGTCTGTAATATATTTGCTGCAATGCAAGACATAGAAGAAATTGAGATTAATCAACAAGCAGAAGATTTATATGAAAAAAAATCTTTTGTAATAGATGCTGGTCAATCACCAAAAAGAGTTGATAAATGGTTACAAGTTAGAATTGAAAATGCTACTCGTAATAAAATTCAACAAGCCATAGAATCTGGTTTTTTAACAGTAAATGGAAAAATAGTAAAAAATAATTATAAGGTAAAACCTGGTGATGAGTTAATACTAATGACTGAACACAATCCAGACATTTCAGATATTTTACCTGAGAATTTAAACTTGAATATAATTTATGAAGATGATGATGTAATGGTAGTGTATAAACCAGCTAATATGGTTGTACATCCTGGTCTAGGAAATTATTCTGGTACTTTATTAAATGGTGTGGCTTATCATTTAATGCAGCAAAATCCTAACCTTACAGAAGATGATCTACCCCGTTATGGCTTAGTACACAGAATTGATAAAAACACCACAGGACTTTTAGTACTTGCTAAAACAGCACATGCTGCTGCACATTTAGCCAAACAATTTTTTAATCATACTGTTCAAAGAAAATATGTTGCATTAGTTTGGGGTGATATTAAGGATGATGAAGGTACCATTCATGGCAATATTGCTCGACATGCACAATACAGAAAAATGTTTACTGTGTATGAAGATGAAACTATTGGCAAAAATGCTACAACCCATTTTAAAGTTTTACAACGATTTTATTATGTAACACTAGTTGAGTGTGTTTTAGAAACTGGAAGAACACATCAGATAAGAGTGCACATGAAATACAAAGGTCATACACTTTTTAATGATTGGGAATATGGTGGAGATAAAATTTTAAAAGGAACAGTGTATACTAAATACAAACAGTTTGTAGATAATTGTTTTGAAGTTTGTCCACGTTGTGCTTTACATGCAAAAACATTAGGTTTTATT
>JANPAT010000351.1:0-13256 GCA_031430075.1 Chitinophagaceae bacterium
CATAAACACTAGGTAAGCTGGTTTGTTGATATTTGTCAGTTGATATTTTGCCTTTATCAACTGCAATATTATTTTGTTCTAAACCTAAGTTTTCAATATTACTCACCACGCCAACAGCACTTAACACAACATCAGCTTCTAACACAACAGTTGAACCATCAGCTTTTTTAACCATTGCTTTAACTCCATTACCAGAAGTTTCAACAGCTTCAACAGAAGCACTGGTCATTATTTCAATACCTTGTTTTTTATATTGTTTTTCTAATTCTTTAGAAATTTCTTCATCTTCTACAGGAACAATTCTAGGCATAAATTCAACAATAGTTACTTTAGTACCCATACTATTGTAAACATAAGCAAACTCAACACCAATAGCACCAGATCCAACAATGATCATGCTTTTAGGTTGTGTTGGTAAAACCATTGCTTCTCTATAACCAATCACTTTTTTGCCATCTTGTTTTAGGTTGGGTAATTCTCTACTTCTACCACCAGTAGCTAAAACAATATATTTTGTTTCTACAATTTTTTTAGTGCCATCTACTGCAGCAACTTCTACTTTTCCTTTACCTGCAACTTTACCATAGCCCATAATAACGTCAATTTTATTTTTCTTCATTAAAAATTGAATGCCTTTACTCATTTTATCGGCAACGCCACGACTTCTTTTTATTACAGCATTAAAATCTGCCATAACACCAGTTGCATTAATTCCATAATCTGCACTATGTTTCATGTACTCATAAACCTGAGCACTTTTTAGTAAAGCTTTTGTAGGAATGCAACCCCAGTTTAAACATATTCCACCTAAACTTTCTTTCTCTACAATTGCAACTTTAAATCCTAATTGAGAAGCTCTAATAGCTGCAGGATATCCACCTGGTCCACTTCCAATAACAATTAAATCGTATGACATTATGTATTTTTTTTAGTAATATTTGCTGCGAAAGTATAGCCAATGCTTGAAATAGAAAAACCAAAGTGAATCTAAGGGATAATCACCTTATGATCTCCATCTATTTCTTGCCATAAAACCTTTACTTTTTCGCCTGTTAGAGTTTCAATTGCCCTGCCAGTATAATCTGGATGAATAGGGAATTCCCTACACAATTTTCTATCTATTAAAACACAAAGTTCCACTTTTGCTGGCCTTCCAAAAGCTAGGAGAGCATCTAAAGAAGCCCTAATGGTTCTTCCAGTAAACAATACATCATCTACAATAATTATACTTTTGCCTTCTATGCTAAATGGCATGGATGTTTCTGTAGCTATATGAAGATTATCTCTAATGTCATCTCTATAAAAAGTAATATCTAATTTGCCATAATTAACTTTACAATCTGATAGTTGTTGTATGCACTCAATAATTTTATCACTAAATAATACACCTCTGGGCTGTAAGCCAATGATGGTAATTTCATTTTCGGCAGATGCAGTTTCAATAAGCTGTAAAGCCAATCTTTTTATGATAAGTTGAATTTCGACTGCAGTTAAAATAGTTTTCATCCTTATTGCTTTATACAAATTAATCATTAATTCATTAACAAATCTACTTCTTCACAAATTATAAAAATTCATTTTAAGTAAAAATCAAAATTATAGATTTGCTGAAACGTTTGTTTTATGTCAGAATTTATTATTACCTGCCCTAATTGTCAGCATGAGTTTGAAGCAACAGATAGTTTGAGAACTCAAATTCAAAAAGAACTGAACGATACAGCCAAACAATGGCAAGCAAAAAAAGAAGAAGAGTATAATACTAAGTTGGCTGAACAAAAAGAAAAATCGGCCCTTGAAAAGCAAGAATTAGAAAAAGTTTTGCAAGAAAAAATAAAAAATGCTGTTGCACTTGACTATGAAAATAAATTACAAGATTTACAAAAAGCAGATGAAGAAAAAAATAAAAAACTTTTTGAAGCCAATAAAAGAGAAGCAGCATTTTTAGAAAAAGAAAGACATTTTAAAGAAAAAGAAGCTGAACTTGAATTAACTCTTCAAAGAAAGTTATTGGAGGAAAGTAATAAAATGACTGAGGCTAATAAAAAAAATGAAACTCTAAGGTTGGAGCAAATTAGAGAAGAATTTCAATTTAAATTGGCAGAAAAAGAAAAGCAATTGGAAGACCAAAAAAAATTGGTTGACCAAATGAAGCAAAAAGCAGAACAAGGTAGCATGCAAATGCAAGGTGAAGTGCAGGAGTTGTTGTTGGAAAAATTATTGTCAGCAGCATTTCCCTTTGATAAAATTGAAGAAATAGCAAAAGGTGTTAAAGGTGCAGATTGTATGCAAACTATCCATAATCGTATAGGCTCTGAAGTTGGAAAAATTATTTTTGAAAGTAAAAGAACAAAAGAATTTTCGAAAGATTGGATTGATAAAATAAAAATGAACATGAGAAGCTCTGGTGCCGATATTGCTGTTATTGTTACACAAGCTTTGCCTAAAGACATTGAAAAATTTGGTGAAAAAGATGGTGTTTACATTTGCACTTTTGCAGAGGTGAGAAGTGTAACTGCAATATTACGTAATGCTTTATTGAAAATTTCTGAAGTAAAGAAAAGTCAGCAAAACCAAGGCGATAAAATGGTAATGTTGTACGATTATTTAGTAGGTAACGAATTTAGTGAACAATGGAAAGCTATACGTGAAGGGTTTTTGAACATGAAAATGTCTGTTCAAAAAGAAAGAGATGTTATGGAAAAGCTTTGGAAAGCCAGAGAAAAACAATTAGAAAAAGTTTTGCTCAATGCCACTCATATTCGAGGTAGTATTGAAGGTATTGCAGGTGCCGATACTATTAATTTAAATTTATTAGATGATGAAGATGATGGGTTGTTGTTAGAGTAGGAGTTATAAAAAAAGATTATTGTTTTGACTCTATACAGTAGGAAGTAATTTTTTCAAATTTACCTTCTTTATTGAATTCGTATAAATCACAAGCAGAAACAAACGATACTCTAATATTATCTTTTAAAAATTCTGCTGTTCCATTTACTACAACTTTTTTATTATCTTCAATAGCATTTAAAATTTCAAATTTGGTTTTAACAGTTTTAAAATAATTGCTTACTTGTTTGCAGTTGTCAATTATTGCTTTTTTTCCAGTAAAAGTATTTTCACCTACAACGATCCATACTGCATCGTCTGCTATGAAGTCGTAAATGGTTTCAAACTCTCCGTTAGAAAAAGCTATCGATTTATCTTTATTATTCATCATCAATGAATTCTTTTTTTAGATTTTCGTATTTTGTATTGTTTCAGCTAATACTCCTTTTATAGCCATATATTTATTAAAAAGATACTGCTTTTGAAAAATTAATTTTTATTAATTTATTTAGTTGTTTTTGTCCCCATTTGTTTACCCATTTTTTCATATTCAATATCATTAGGTTCCCAAAGCTCTAGTTTGTTTCCTTCCACATCAAGTATATGAACAAATTTCCCATAACTAGCAGTTTCAATAGTATCTGTAAGTATTACACCATTTTTTTTAAATTGTTCAACAAGTGCAGCTAAATTCTCAACTCTATAATTAATCATATAATCTTTTGTTGAGGGTTCGAAATATTTTGTTTTTTCTGAAAATGGGCTCCATTGTGTAAATCCTTTTTGTGTAGTGTCTTCACCTTGTCGCCATTCAAACACAGAGCCATATTGGTTTGTATTTAATCCAAGATGTGTTGAGTACCATTCTCTCATTTGTGTAGGATTTTTACACTTAAAAAAAATGCCACCAATTCCTGTTGCTCTAGCAACCTTATTTTGTTTTGCAGATTTATTAGTAATAATTGATTTTACTGCAAAACCAAAGCAGAATGATGTTACAACTGCTAGAATAAATAATGTTGTTTTTTTCATTTTAAATTAGCATTAGAGATTTAAAAGTATTAAAATTATATGACTATATTTTATTTTCCCTCAACGTCTCCTTTTAAACATTTTGTGAGTAAGAAAGGGACGTTGAGCAGTGGTTTGTGACTTTATTAGCCGAATTTAATTTTTTGGTTGGTGAGATACAACCATTAAGGGAAAATTGTTCAGCTTTTGTATTAAACATTTTCACAACGTCCCTTGACCAACTCACATGCCTTTTTAGGAGACGTTGTGAGGAAGAGAGGAAATTTACTTAATAATTGTTACTGTTCCCTTTAAACTGTTTGTATTACAGCCAGCAAAAGATTTATAATTTAATACCCAAACAAAAGAATTTCCATTATTAGTGTTATTTCCATTCCATTTTACAAATTGATTTGATGTTTTAAAAACAATCTGCCCCCAGATATTATAAATCGAAAAATCACATTCAAGCAAACTATTTTTAGATAAAACCCCAAAGTCATCATTGAGCCCATCATTATTAGGCGAGAATGCAGATGGAACAAAAACTTTAACATCATCCTTTATAACAATTAGCTTCACTTGAGCAGTATCTTTGCAGTTGTTATCATCTGTTGAAACTACAGTATAAGTTTCATTGTTTAATGCAACAACTGTAGGATTTGGAATAGAGCAATCAGTTAAATTTATGCAAGGTTTCCATTCATAAAATTTACCACCAAAAGCATTAAACATTGCAGTACTTTTAGTACAAATATTTACTTCGTAATCTTTTAGTAATAAAAACTTTTTGAATGTTGTAGATTTAATTACAAAGGAATCAATAACCTTCTCAATTGTATTGGTATCAATTATTATTTCTAATTCAACTTTATATAAACCTAATTGAGTAAATGTTTTTGTAAAACTTATTGCATTCGATGTATCCCCATTACTAAAATGCCAGATTCTACTTTTTATATTCAATCCTTTCAAATCAGTTGCATCTAAAAATGTTACCTTATTAGGAAAACAGGAATCGTAAACAATATTTATTTTGGGAATAATTTTTATAGGCGGGGGCTTACAAGAATCTCCAGCATAAATTTTAATTTCATATTCACTTAACGCTCTTGTATAAATTCTTAAATCATCCATTATACCTTTAAAGGGTCTGTAACCATATACTCTAGCACTATCTGGTATTTTTGCTAAACTTATTTGCAGTGGGTCTAAACCACATAAATCCATTACTGATGGGTAAAATCCAGGTTTCAAGTCTTTCACCAATTCGCAATTATGATATATTTTCATACTACCGCCACTATACACCAAAGAAAAAGTAAACCACTTATTACTTATCAGACTCGTGTCTTTTCCATAACCACTTCCAGTATGAACATTTCCAGTACACCAAGTCATTATATAGCTTACAAAATTTTGCCAACTACCCCATATAAAGGGTGACCCAATTGATGCTCTAATTTGTGAAAAGAAAAAATCATTCAGGGCGTTAATACCTAATCTATGTAATGTTAAAAACTCATACGCTGCTCTATTACCAAAACCAGGTAAATTTCCTGTTACTGAATCTAAATTTTCTGGCTTTAAAGTAACAAGGAGAGTAAATTGGCTTAGTTTTTTATCTAGTTTAGTAATATTAGGGATTGTAATATAGCTATCATCTCCATTGAAGTAAGCAGCACTATTAGGTTTATTATTTCTATCTGCTGTGTAAATTATTTTATTAGCTAATCCATTATACCCATTTCCACTACTATCTATTGAATGTCCATCAAAAGAAAGATGAATAACCAAGCTATCTTTTGAAATAGGTTGTGCTTTAATAAAAAAGCAAACACTTAACATAAGAGAAAATGTCAATAATAATTTATTAGGCAAAAAAATAGTTTTAAAGTATTAGAGAATAATATTTTATTACGAACACTCACATAACAAATTTAATAGTTTATTATAACAATTACGCAGAGTCCTCTTCGAGAGACTCTGCTAGTATAAATAAAGTTGATTTTTTCATTTTGTATTTTCTTTTTTGTTTCAGCAGAGTCTCCTTTCACAGCCATGTGTTTAGCCAAGGGACTCTGCGTTATATAATCCATTTTGTTCAAATATTTTATTACGAACACTCACATAACAAATTTAATAGTTTATTATAACAATAATAACGCAGAGTCCTCTTCGAGAGACTCTGCTAGAACAAAATTTAATAATTTATTATTACAATTACGCAGAGTCCTCTTCGAGAGACTCTGCTAGAACAAAATTTTATGACTATGTTTTTTTTAAATAGGAATAAAAAAACCTCGACTGATTGCTCATATCGAGGTTTTGGTTCCAAAGCTTAAGGAGGCTTTATTGTTTCGTCAGAACCAATTTAGTTGGTTTATATCTTAATTCATCACCTTCAATTGCAATGATGTAAACTCCACTAGTTAAATATTGTTCTTCAATTAAATTAACTGTAATTTGATTTTCTCCTTTAACTGTATTGATCAATTGTGTTTTAATTAATTTACCTGTTGTCGCTTCAAATACTTTTAATTGAGCTGTAGTTGAAACTTCACTTGTAAATCTGGTTAAGAATTTACCACTACTTGGATTAGGGAATATTACAATTGGATATACTTTAATCTCACCAGAATTATCAACATTTGTCAATCTTACTTTACTCATGTCAACACTAATTGGAGTGGCAACACCACTGCTATTGATAAAGCTAAAGCATACAGCAGTAATATCAGCTGCAGTAATAGGAGTGCTGTATTTAGCAGATTTCAACTGATTAAAGTTTACAGTGTATTCTTTATTCTCTCCATCAATTGGTAAAGTGTAATGGTATTGATCTTCCCATTTAGTAATACTCTTCTTCACTAAAGTTACATTTACTCTTCCAGCACCAGAAACTTTAGCTTTAAAGATGATGTTTTTGAATGCAGTAACATCTTCTTCTAAACCACCACCCATCATGGTTTTATAAATAGTGATATAGTTTTTAGACGTTCCTTGCAATTGAACATTTCTCATTAATCTGTATTCATCATTATTGCTAGAGAAATTTAGTTCATTCACTACATCAAACTTAGTAATTGAAGTTTTAGTTTTATCATAATCAAGACTCCAAGTGCCATCTGCTAAGTAAACTAAGTCGGTTAAATTATTATTCAAGTAAACATATATACTTCCTTCATAGTAATCTTTTACAGGGATTGTTAAAGTGCTAATGCCATTAGCTGCAACTGTAAATGGTAATTTACGTTTGCTTGAAATTGCATTTTCATTTGTTTTTTCTTGTAACTCAAAATAGCCAGATGTATAGCTTGTACTATTCTTAAATGTTACAGTTAAATCAGTTGCTTTTCTATGTCCTTTACTGATATAAGCTTTTGGTAAATCTGCATTTGTAACACTATTTACACTAGCATTGTTAATTAATTTTCCAATAATATCATTTGCCATAGCTTCCACCATTTCATAACTTACAGCCCATAATTGGAAGTTATATAAGTTTTCATCTGGTTGATAGTTATCGGTAAACCAATTACTTTGTAAACTGATTGTGTTTCTATTTGCTTTAGTACCTGCACTTAAATTAATTGCATATTCTATTTCACCAGTTCTTTGTTTAATTTGATAAGCCATTAATTGATAACCACGAACTGTAAGATTTTTAACATCTAATAATTCAGCTCCTTTTAATCTATCGCAAATTGGTTTAGTGTGATTGTATACATCGCCTAAAGTTTTGGTACCAAATGCAACTGCTTTTGTAATATTATCTTTTGTATAATCTACAGCAAGAATCTCAACAGCATTTGTAAAATTGATAATATCTAATGGAGTACTGATATATGCAGCATTAGTGTTGTCTACAGAAGCTGGAACCAATGCATTTAATGTTAAATCATTTGGTCCGTTTACTATTATTCCACTTTGAGTGAATTTAGTACTGCTTCCATATCCATTAACTTCAGGAACACTTTTTACAGCATTGCCATATAATCGTTTACTAATAACATCTCCAAGAGATTTGCTTTCAATTCCACCACCACCACCACCACTTACAAAACCACAAGTATCAATAATGGTTAAAGTAATAATACTATCGCAACCTAAAGCACATGGAACATGTATATAATAAGTACCTGGTGATTGATAAGATTGTCCTCTGAAAATATAGTTACAAGGTCCACAAACTTTTACACAAATGCTACTTGTTCCAGTAATTTTTGCATAAACATAAATTGTATTTGATGTAGCTGAACAGCCTGATCCATTTCCTGCAACCACATAATAGTTACCAGATGTTGTTGCTACATAACTTGTACCAGTTGCTCCAGGAATTAATACTCCATTTTTATACCATTGATTTCCTACTGAACAATTTGAATATAAAGTAACACTTCCTCCAAAACAAAATGTTGTTGGTCCACCTGCTACAATGGTAACATTTGCTGGCATTGAAACAACTGAAATTGTATATTGAGTTGATGAAGTACATCCAAATGAATTGGTAACAGTATAAGTAATAATTACTGTACCTCCCGATAAACCAGTAACTAAACCATTTGAATTTACTGTTGCAATAACAGAATTGCTACTTGTCCATTGACCATATACAGTGCCACAATTTAGTAAGATAGAATTTCCTACACATACACTTGAAGGTCCATAAATAGGAGATATTGGAGGAATAGGATTAACATTTACAGTATGTGTTACTGTTGAAATACATCCATTAGAATTAGTAACTGTGTAGCTAATTACTGTTGTTCCTTGAGCATTTCCAGTAACTAATCCTGTGTTACTAACAGTTGCAACATATGTGTTGCTGCTTGTCCAAATACCACCTGGTGTTGAATTGTATAATTGTAAAGTACTTCCTATACAAACATTTGGACTTGGATTACATGTAATTGGACTAAGATTCGGATTTGCATAAACAGTAATTGTATAAGTAACAATAGTACTGCAACCAAATGAATTCGTAACTGTATAACTAATTGTTGCTGTACCAGCAGAATTTCCTGTTACAATTCCTCCATTGCTAATACTTGCAACTGCAGAATTACTGCTGCTCCAAGTTCCACTGCCTGACATGCAATTTAATTGTATTGTATTTCCAACACAAACAGTATTTGGCCCAGTGATAGGTGAAACTATTGGATTTGGATTTACTGTAATATTTTTAGTTACTGTTGTGCTACATCCATTAGCATTAGTAACTGTATAGCTTATTGTTGTTGTTCCAGCAGAATTACCTAAAACTACTCCATTATTAACAGATGCAACTGAAGGGTTACTACTACTCCAAACGCCATTTGGAGTTCCAGAATTTAATGTAATTGTATTTCCAACACAAACTGAATTTGGTCCACTAATTGGAGAAACTATTGGATTTGCATAAACTGTTACAGTTTGAGAAACAGTTGTTGTGCATCCATTTGAATTTGTAACTTTATAGCTAATTGTAACTGTACCAGGTATGTGACCAGTTACAACTCCAGTTTGACTGATTGAAGCGATATTCGAATTACTTGTACACCAAACTCCACCAGGTGTTACATTACCAAATAAGATTGTTTCGCCAACACAAACACTGCTTGGTCCAGAAATAGGAGCCACAATTGGATTATCGTAAACTGACACCAGTATTGAAACAGTAGTACTGCAACCAGTTGTATTATTAGTTACTGTATAATTTATAGTTGCTGTTCCTGCTGCAATAGCTGTAACAGTTCCAGTTGAACTTACAGTTGCTATATTTATATTACTACTACTCCATACACCACCTAAAGTTGAACTGCTGAGAGATGTATTTTGACCCACACATAAAGATGAAATTCCTTGAATTGGTGCAACTACAGGATTTGCATAAACTGTAACATTATGAGTTACTGTTGTACTACATCCATTTGAATTTGTAACAGTATAACTGAAAGTAACATTTCCTGGTGCCACACCTGTTACTAAACCATTATTATCTATTGTTGCTAAACTATTATTACTGCTACTCCATACACCATTTGGAGTTGAATTATTTAATTGTAAAGTACTATTTACACAAACTTTTGGTGCAGGTGAACAAGTTATTGGAGCAACAATTGGGTTTGGATAAACAGTAATATTTTTTGTTGCTATTGTGCTGCATCCATAGGAGTTGGTTACTGTGTAGCTAATTGTTGAAGTACCTGGTGAAATACCTGTTACTACTCCATTTGAATTTACAGTTGCTACAGTAGTATTGCTGCTGCTCCAAACTCCATTTGATGAACTAGATTGTAGGGAGATTGTATTACCTACACAAACACTATTTGGTCCAGTAATTGGTGAAACAATTGGATTTGGATTAACTGTAATTGTTTTAGTTACTGAACTTGAGCAACCAAATGAATTGGTTTCTGTATATGTAATGGTAACTGTTCCAGCATTAAATCCTGTAACAACACCAGTATTACTAACTGTTGCAATATTGGTATTACTGCTAGACCAAGAACCTGTATTTGAAGTAGAAGTTAGTGTAATACTATTTCCAACACAAACTTGGCTTGGTCCACTGATTGGACTTAATACTGGGTTTGGATTTACTGTAATATTTTTTGTTACTGTTGTAGAACAACCATTTGAATTGGTTACTTTATAACTTATTACAACATTTCCAGCACTATTTCCTGTTACAACTCCAGTATTTGAAACAGAAGCAATTGAATTGTCACTTGAGCTCCAATTTCCACCAGATGTGTTATTAGACAAAGTAATATTTTGTCCAACACAAACTTGGCTTGGTCCAGTGATTGGGTCAACAACTGGATTAGCATAAATAACCATTACAATAGATGCTACTGTTGTACATCCAAATTGATTGGTAACAAAATAGCTGAAAGTTAAAGTTCCTGGAGCAATTGCTGTAACAACACCATTATTATCTATTGTTCCAAAATTTGAATTGCTGCTTCCCCAAACTCCATTTGGAGTTGCATTACTTAAAGTTGCTGTTTGACCAACGCATAAACTACTTGGACCATTTATAGGTGTAACAATTGGGTTTGGATTTACTGTGAATGATTTTGTAACAATTGTTGTACATCCATTTGAATTTGTAACTGAATAACTAATGGTTGTATTTCCTGCAGATATACCTGTTACTAATCCATTACTGTTTATGGTGGCAATACTCGGACTACTACTACTCCATGTTCCATTAGGAGTGGCATTAGTTAAAGTGGTTGTTTGTCCAACACACAATCCATTATTTCCTTGAATTGGTGCAACTAATGGATTAGAATTTACTGTTACATTATAAGAAACTATAGTACTACATCCATTCGAATTGGTTACAGTATAATTTATTGTAACACTACCTGCACTTACCCCAGTTACAACTCCATTATTATTTATTGCTGCAACACTCGGATTGCTGCTGCTCCAAGTTCCTCCAGTTGTGCTATTAGTAAGAGTTATAGAACTATTAACACAAACTTGATTAGGGCCTTGAATGCTGTTTACAATAGGATTTGCATAAACAGTTACGATTTTCGATTGAGTGGTTGAACATCCATTACTATTTGTAACAGTGTATTCTACTATTGTTGAACCAGCTGAATTTGCTAATAAAACGCCCGTTGTAGGATTTATTGAAGCCACACTTGGATTGGTGCTGCTCCAAATTCCTCCATTAGTTAAGCTACTGTAAGGAGAATTTTGTCCAACACATAAACCAGAAACTCCACTAATTGGTTGTACAATTGGATTTGCATACACTTCAACAAGATGTGTTACTGTTGTTGAACAACCATTTGAATTAGTAACCTTATAACTAATAGTAACTTGACCAACTGCATTCCCTGTTACTACACCATTTGTATTTATTGAGGCAATAGATGGATCACTGCTATACCAAACTCCATTTGGAGTAATGTTAAGTAATGTAATTGTTTCCCCAACACAAACGCTTGTAGGGCCTGAAATTGCTGATACAATAGGGTTATCATAAATGTTAATATCTTTTGTAACAATGGTTGTACAAGCATGTGAATTGATAACTGTATAGCTGATGGTTGCAGAACCTGCTGATACTCCTGTAACTATTCCATTATTATTTATTGTAGCAACACTAGGGTTATTACTGCTCCAAGTTCCATTCGGAGTAGAATTACTGTAAGGAGAATTTTGTCCAACACATAAATCATTTGCTCCAATTATAGCTGCAACTACTGGTTTTGCATAAACAGTTACTATATCAGATTTAGTTGTGCTACAACCTAAATTATCTATTACTGTATAATTGATAGAAATGCTGCCAGCACTTACACCAGTTACTACTCCATTATTACTCATATTTGGAGCTACAGTTGCAATATTTGTATTACTACTGCTCCAAGCACCATTAGGTGTTGCATTGGTTAATATTGTTGTACTTCCAACACAAACTTCAAAAATGCCTACATTATTAGCAACTATTGGTCTTGGATTTACAGTAATTGATTTTGATACTTTTGTACTGCAACTAGTTGATGAGTTGGTTACTGTATAATTAATATTTGTAGTACCTGAAGAAACTCCAAAAACAACTCCACTACTATTAACAGTTGCAATATTAGAATTATCGCTACTCCAAACTCCATTTGGTGTAGAATTTAAGTATTGAGTTGATGTTCCTTCACACAAAGTACTACTACCACTTATGTTTAGAACAATTGGATTAGCATTAACGGTAATATTCTTTGTAACTGTAGTACTGCAGCCAGATGTACTATTGGTAACTGTATAACTTATTGTTGCTGTTCCTGGTCCATTTGCAGTAATTAAACCAGATGAATTTATAGTTGCTATCGAGGAATTGCTGCTACTCCAAACACCACCAGATGGCGAGTTGTTATAATATTGAGTTGTATTTCCAACACAAATTGTAGAATTACCTGTAATAGGACCAACAACAGGGCTATTATAAACTGTTATTGGTTGTGTTACAGTTTTACTACAGCCATTACTATTTGTAACGGTATAACAAATTGTTGCATTCCCCAAAGAAATCCCAGTTACCAATCCATTACTATTTACGGTAGCTACAGAGGTATTATTACTTAACCAAACTCCTCCACTTGGGCTACTGGTAAAATAAACTGGACTACCAATACAAATGCTTGATGGACCTACAATAGGCGATGGTATTGGACTTTGATAAACTGTTACTTGTTGTGAAACTGTTGTACTACATCCATTTGAATTAGTTACAGTATAATTAATATTTGTTGTACCAGGGGTTATACCAGTTACTAATCCTGTACTACTATTAACTGTTGCAATACTAGTATTATCACTATTCCAAACACCTCCAGGAGTGGAGTTTGAAAAATTTGAGTTTTGGCCAGTACATAATGTATTAATACCAATGATAGGAGAAACAGTTGGATTTTGACTTA
>JANPAT010000352.1:0-4153 GCA_031430075.1 Chitinophagaceae bacterium
GAAAACTATAAACCAAAAATTTCAAACCATTTATAATTTACAATTTACAATTATTTACCCTTCTTTTTAGTTTTTGAATCGGATAATCTGTTTAATACTAATTCATAATCGAGTTGTCGTTTATCCAAGTTAGCTGCAACAACCAAAATAGTAATAGCATCTCCCATTTTAAAAGTTTTTCCACTTCGTTTACCCACTAAACAATAATCAGATTCTACCAATCTAAAATCATCATAATCACTTAAACTTACTAAGCTTATTAAGCCTTCACACTTGTGTTCAATAGTTTCTGCCCAAAAGCCAAATCCAGCAACACCAGTAATTACAGCATCGAAAGTTTGTCCTATTTTTTCTTTCATAAACTCTACTTGCTTGTATTTATTTCCTGCACGTTCACTTTCCATTGCAGCACGTTCCATAACACTACAATGTTTGCATTTTTCCTCCATTTTTTTATCGGGCTTGATATTTTTTTCTAAAGCACTTTCTAAAACACGATGCACTAAAATATCAGGATAACGACGAATGGGTGAAGTGAAATGACAATAATGTTCAAAGCCTAATCCATAATGACCAATATTTTCAGCAGTATAAACAGCTTTTGCCATTGTTCTAATACCAAGTGTTTCTAATACTTGTTGTTCTGGTTTTCCTCTAGCATCATCGAGCAATTGATTAAAACTTTCAGCTATTTTTTGGGGTGATGAAATATTAAAAGTGTGGCCATATTTTTTTGCAAAAACCATAAATGGAGCCAACTTTTTTTCATCGGGTGTATCATGTACTCTATAAGGAAAGGGAACAGCTTCGTTATGAATTTTAATTTTAGCAATGAATTCTGCAACTGCTTTATTAGCTAATAACATTAACTCTTCTATCAATTGATGCGATTCTTTACTTTCTTTAATGGTAATACCGATGGGCTTACCTTTTTCATCTAATTTAAAACGTACTTCTTTCGATGAAAAATTAATTGCACCTTTTTCTATTCTTTTTTTACGAAGTGTTTGAGAAATTTTATTTAATAACAACACTTCATTGGTATACTTTCCTATTTTAGTTTCAATAATTTCCTGAACATCTTCGTAAGTAAAACGATGAGCAGAATGAATGAGTGTTTTTGAAATAGTTGTTTTTTTTATTTCGCCTTTATCATTCATTTCAAAAATTGCTGAGAATGTGTATTTATCTTCATTTGGTCGTAGAGAACACAATTCATTACTAATTCTTTCAGGCAACATGGGGTTCACTCGATCTGGCAAATACACTGATGTTGCACGTTTATAAGCTTCATCATCCAATATGGTATTGGGTTTTACAAAATGACTTACATCGGCAATATGTACACCAATTTCATATAAACCTTTACTAATTTCTTTTAATGAAATAGCATCATCAAAATCTTTTGCATCAACAGGGTCAATAGTAAAAGTGAGTGTCTTTCTAAAATCAATTCTTTTTTTAATTTCTTCTTTAGTAATAACCTCTGAAAGTTTTAATGCTTCTTCCAATACATCATCAGGAAAGCTCAATGGAAATCCAGCTTCAGCCAAAATTTCTTTCATGGCTGCATCATTTTCATCTTCTGCATTCATCAAACTCACCACTTCACCAAAAGGTTTTTTATCTGCTTTTTCCCACTTTAATAATCTGGCAACAACTTTTTGTTTATGAGTTGCACCATTTAATTTTTCGAGTGGAATATAAAAATCTGGTACTGGTTTATTGGTAGATGGAACAAAAAATGCAAAGTTTGTACTGAGTTGTATATGACCAATAAATTCTGTTTGTTTACGAGTAATGACATCTGTTATTTTTCCTTCTTTTCTTCCAGAATTTTGATTCTCTTTGGTTACTTTAACCCTCACCGTATCGCCATGCAAAGCAGTATTAAAATCTCCTGGCCTAACAATAACATCGCCTTTGTTGTTGGGCACCACAACATAACCTAAACCACTTCGTGTAATCTCTAAAACACCTTTCAGCATTGACTCTGACGAGGCATCGTGGTGTTTTCCCTTATCTCTTTTTTTTGATTTAGACATTGTATTGTTTGTTGTAATGATTGATGATATATGACTTTACAGCTTTATTAAATTCATTACCTTCTTCAAATAAAAATTGATGTTCAATGGGCAAAACATAAATTGGAATATGTTGAAGTTCTGATGAAAATTTTAAAAATCTAACAGCATCTTTTTCTGTTGTGATGATGATTTTATTTGGCTCATCAATTTCATTAAATTTATTTTTTATATTATTCAAATCATCAATATTAAAAATATGATGATCATCAAAATTCATTTGATAATATGTTTTGGCATTTTGCAATAAATAATCTTTTAATGGTTTTGGATTTGCAATTCCACAAACCAATAATACTTCAACATCTTCAATAATATCTGCAGTTTTTTCTCTATGAAAAATATGATAAGGTTGAGCATATGCTAAGGTTGTAAAGAACACTTGCTGCCCTGGCCAAGGATGAATTTCGTAAAGAATTTCTATTTTTTTTGCTTCTGATAAATCGGCTGGGCATTTAGTAACTACAATTATTTGAGCTCTTTTATAAGCACATTGTTCATCACGCAAATCGCCTGTTGGTAAAAAGAAATCTTTAGTAAATCTATTTTCATATTCGGTAAGCAGAATATTTATTCCAGCATTTATTTCTCGGTGCTGAAAAGCATCATCTAAAATAATAGCCTGTAAATTGGGTTTATCTTGTAATAAATGTGGTATAGCTACAATTCTTTCTTCTCCAACAGCAACTGCAATTTCGGGAAATTTTAAATGAAACTGCATGGGCTCATCGCCAATTTCTAAAGCAGTGGTTTGATTACTAGCTAAAACATATCCTTTAGTTTTTCTTTTGTATCCTCTACTTAAAGTTGCAATAGCATAATCATCTTTTAATAATCTAATTAAATACTCCACCATTGGGCTTTTACCTGTACCACCAACAGCCAAATTTCCTACACAAATAATGGGAAAGTTGAATGTAACACTTATTAATTTATTGGTATTGTACAGATAATTTCTTACAGAAACAATAAACCCATAAATTATAGCAAATGGTAAAAGGAGAATTCGAAAAGATTTTAAGAAAAGGTCGTTAAAATTCATAAATATTATCTGGAGTAATATAACAAGTTAAAGGTACATCAAAACTATTTGTGTCTTCAATTTTATGTAAAGGTTCAAAATAAGAAAATCCTATTTTAAATATTTCATTATTACACTTAGCTAAAAATTTATCGTAAAATCCTTTGCCATAACCCACTCTATAGCCTTCCCTATCACATATTAACATGGGTACAAAAACTATATCAATTTCAGATGGGGCAATAATTTCGCCATATTTAGGTTCGGTAATGCCAAGCTCATTGGTTTTGTAAACAGTTTCTTCGTTAATTAAAATTGCTTCCATTTCGTTTGTCTCAAAGTTCGATTTTGGGTAAGCCATTCTCAAATTGGAAACAAAATGACGTAGATAAGATGAAAATAACAAAGTATTTGGCTCGTTTTGATGAGCCATAGGCCAATAGGTTAGCAGTGTTTGAAACGAACTACAATCAATTTTTTGAAACTGCAATAACAATAAATCATCAAGTTGTAATTTTTCTTTTGATGAAATTTTGCTTCTCAGGTTTTTAAAATGTTTTCTAATTGCTGCTTTTGTCACTTTGCAAAGTAAAAGATGTTTAGTAAAGTTAATTTTATGTTTAGTATTTTATTTGTAAAAATGGTTTTATGAATAGAGGTGTACCCTTATTTTTGCACTGAAAATTTTTTTATGACACATAAAGTAGAAGAAGTAAACAGCAAAGATTTTACTAAAAATTGGGTAAACTCTTCAAGATTTGTATTTTATTTATCGGTTTTTACCATTTTAGCTTTTTTGTTTGGTGCTAGTGTAAGACTTTATCAAAGTTCTTATAAAGGCAAACCAGACATTGAAATACAAGGCAGTTCAAAATATACACCTGAATACAAGTAAAAATTTTGAAAAAAAATTTTGCTGTAAAATTTGGAAGTCTATTTTTGCACCCCAAACAAAAGTTCTTTAAAAAGCGGAAGTAGCTCATTTGGTAGAGCACGACCTTGCCAAGGTCGGGGTAGCCAGTTCGAGCCTGGTCTTCCGCTCAAAAAA
>JANPAT010000353.1:0-2197 GCA_031430075.1 Chitinophagaceae bacterium
TCATAAACCAATTCTTTAATTACACCTTCAGCAGTTGATGGTACTTCACTATCCACTTTATCTGTAGCAATGTCTAAAAGGGTTTCATCCATCTTAACATGGTCACCTACTTTTTTGTGCCAACGTAAAATGGTTGCTTCGGTAATACTCTCCCCCATTTTAGGCATGATAATTTCAGCAATTGCCATAATTTTTTTTTTGATGTTATTAAATGATACTAACTAACCCACACAAAAAATTAAATGTATATAATTTATTACAATAATATATAATAAGCAGCAAACAGTTAATTTATGTTAACAATCTATTCTCCAAATCCAAAAGTAATTAACATTATTTACAAGTTATTCAACCTTTATCCACAATTAATTCACGTAACAGAATTAAGGCATTTGTAGCAGTTTGTTCAATATTTTTCTTTCTATCAAATCGAAAACGAAAAAGTTTTGTCACCACTTTTTGCTTAGATGCAACTGCCATCCAAACTGTACCAATAGGCTTATCAGCAGTTTTTCCACCAGGACCCATAATACCACTCACTGCAATGGAATAATCAGTATTCATTAATTCTAAAACATTCTTAGCCATAAGGCTTACCGTTTGTTCACTAACTGCTCCAAACTCTTCTAAAATATTTTTTTCAACATGCAACACTTTTTCTTTAGCTGCATAGGAATAGCTGATGATACTGCCTTCGTAATATTCTGATGAACCAGCAACTGAGGTTAATAAATGTGAAATATAACCACCTGTGCAACTCTCAGCAGTGGATACAGTTTTATTTTGTTCTTTTAAAAGTTTACCAATTAGTGCTTCAATACTAATGTCTTCATCTACCATCAAAATATCTTTAACCAAAATTTTTAATTGATTGAATTGTTGATTTATTGTTGCAGATAAATTTTCTTTATTGTTACTATAGCCTGTTAATCTTAAACGAACCAATCCATAATTTGGTAAATAAGCTAATTTAATATTTTTAGGAAGATTGTTTTCGAAATCAACTAACATTTCTGCAATAAAAGATTCTCCTACACCAAAGGTGATTAATGTTTGATGCTCAATAAAAGTTTCAGTATTTTTTTCTGCAAGAAAAGGAATTACTTTGTTTTCCATCAACCATTTCATTTCATAAGGCACACCAGGCAAAGAGAAAAATGAAACGCCATCTTTTTCGAATAACATACCCGGTGCTGTACCCACTTTATTTTCTAGAACATTACAAACATTGGGCACCTCTGCTTGTTTAATGTTTCTTTCAATCATGGGTCTCTTTAAAACATTTTCAAATAAGTTAGTAATATGCTCTAATGTTTGTTGATGAACTACTAATTCACCACCAAAATATTTACACAAAACTGGTTTTGTAATATCATCTGCAGTTGGACCAAGACCTCCTGTCATGATAATAATTGATGCATCTTTTTTTTCTCTTTCTAATGTGTTTATAATTTCATCTTTATCATCTCCAATAGCTACTCTACGTTTTAAAGTAATGCCAATACTATTTAACTGTTTAGCAATAAATGCACTGTTTGTATCAATAACCTGGCCCATTAAAAGCTCATCGCCAATGGTAATAATTGAAGCAAATGTTTGCGTTGTTGTTTGCATAAAAATTTAAAGTAAAAGCCTCAAAAGAGGCTTTAATTTTAGTATGCAAAGATAGTTTGTGTTTGAATTTAATTTGATTTAAATTTTATAGTAATATTAAAAGTTTAGCAATATAATTAACAACAAAATTTTATTTATTACGCTGTTTTCTTTCCCTATACTTTTTTGCACCATAAGCTAAGCCAGAAGCTAAAAGGATTGATACACCACCATCGAAGGGAACACCAGGGTCGCCACCAGGATCTCCTTGTGCCATTGAAATTACTGGAAATAATAGTACAAAAAGTATTGATAATGTTGGTAAAATGTATGTTGAATAATTTTTCATTTTTTATTAATTTTTAAATGAACAGTTAGTTTTGGTTGATTATTCTAATATTATTTTTTCTAAATAAAGAATAGATTCTTGATTGGCAAGTTTTAAAACGTAGTTTCCTTTAGCAAAATTGCTTGGCAATTGTACCGTTTGTGTTGCAGTGCCACCATTGTGTTGAATGGCTTTACTAAACAATACCTGACCAACTGTGTTGATGACTTGCAATTCATAATCTCCTTTATCAATATTTTGTAATTGAAGATTAAT
>JANPAT010000354.1:0-1694 GCA_031430075.1 Chitinophagaceae bacterium
AATTGGAGCAAACATACACGAGGCACAGAATGCAGAAAGTAAAGCAGATTTTATTCATAAGTTTAAAATTGCTGCAAAGGAAATAGAAGAAACAAAATATTGGCTAGTGCTTTGTCAAGAATCAAAGTCTTATCCTGATTGTTTTTCATTGGTTGAACAATTAAATGAGATTGATAAAATAGTTACTAAAATTATCGCTACAAGTAAAACAACAATTAGTAAATAATTCAATTCTACAACTCGGCAATTTAATTGTCGAATCGTCGAATTATAAAATTGTCGAATTAAAATGGAACATAAAAGTATAAACGTAAACTTAAAAGTTTGGCGTCAAAAAAACAATCAAGCTAAAGGCGAATTTAAAATGTACAAAGTAGGAGATATTTCTACTGAAATGTCTTTTCTTGAAATGTTTGATGTTTTGAATGAACAACTCATTAGTGCAGGCGAAGATCCTATTGCTTTTGACCATGATTGCAGAGAAGGAATTTGTGGGGCTTGTAGTATGTATATTGATGGCAAACCACATGGACCATGGCAAGCCAACACCACCTGCCAATTACATATGAGAGCTTTTAAAGATGGAGACACCATAGTTGTTGAACCTTGGAGAGCAAACTCTTTCCCTGTTATAAAAGATTTAGTTGTAGACAGATCTGCTTTCGACAGAATCATACAAGCTGGTGGTTATATAAGTGTAAATACTGGTAACGCTGTTGATGGAAATTCATTGCCCATTAATAAAGACAAAGCAGATGCTTCGTTTGCAGCTGCAATGTGCATTGGCTGTGGTGCTTGTGTTGCAGCTTGTAAAAATAGTAGTGCCATGTTATTTTTAAGTGCTAAAGTTTCTCATTTGGCTTTATTACCTCAGGGAGAACCCGAACGTCATTCACGTGTTATTAATATGATAACTCAAATGGATAAAGAAGGCTTTGGTGCCTGTACCAATACTGGTGCTTGTGAAGCTACTTGTCCTAAAGAAATTTCTTTGAGTAATATTGCCCGATTAAATAATGAATATTTAGTTGCAGGTTTAGTTTCTACCAACTAGACTAATTGTAAATAAAATTGATTAGAAGTTCAACATTCATTTGATTGTTGAACTTTTTTGTAAGTATCTGTTTACGTTGGGTTTTCATTTCAGCATTAAAATCTTGATCAATTAAATTCTCAATTCCAGTAATAAATTCCTTTGGAGTATTTGCAATGCTACACAATTCATTTAATCCACTACCAGAAATGGTATCATTATTTGCAATACAAAATCTTCCATTGAAAAGTGCATTTAACAATTTCAATTTAATACCTGATGAACTATTCGATGGCAGAATATGAATGTGTGCATCTTGAATTAATTGATTCATTATTGCTTCATTAGGATTTGCAATAATTTTTAAATTTGAAATTAAATTTTTAAAATTAGATAATGGTGCAGATGGATTTTTGCCTGCAATAATAAATTTAATATTAGGCAATGCTAATACTACTTTTTCGATTAACCATAATGCTGCTTTTTGATTTGCAACCACACTTAAATCTCCATTGTATAAACAATAAGCTCCTTTACCTGTAATAGCATTAACAACCCAATTATTGGGCAGAAATAAAGGTAAATATTCAACAGAATTACATTTAAAAATTGTTCTAAATTTTTCGGCATCAAGTTCAGTTACCGATAATAATTTATGCTG
>JANPAT010000355.1:0-1915 GCA_031430075.1 Chitinophagaceae bacterium
GGATCGCCAGCCCGGCTGGTTGTTCCGCCCGGACGACCGATATGATGCCAATCGCATCACGATGTTGCCGCGCTGAAGCATGATTTCAAACCCACTCCCCCATGAATTCCGATGGCATCAAGCGATCCGTGCGAGCCAAGCGTCATGACCGGGCAGCGGGCGACGCGCCGAGCTTAGGGCGCATGGCGCGGATGCCCGGCACCGGACTGCCGAAGGGATCGCGCCGCAAACGGCGGAAAAGTGAGGGTCGCCAAGGCGGAAGACTTCTCCGACTTCGCCAGCGGATCATCAAGGCGTGGTCCGTTTTGCTCGCCGCACTCGTTCTGGCGATTATGGGACTCACCGTCTGGCTATGGCTCATTCCCCAGATGAATTCTCGCCGGGAAATCGCCGCGCGGACCTCGGCGGATGGCGACGCGACAGCGCGCGTTGCTTCGAAATTTCCCTCGCCCCCGGAAGCCGAGGCGCTCGCGATGGTGAGGCAGGGACTCGCCATCCGCGACCCGGCAAAGATCGCGGAGTATTTCCGGCAGGGCGCCGCCAGTCCGCAGGAAATCGTGGATTATCTCCAGCGGTTGGAGTCGCTCGATGGCACAATCGACCTCTGCGAATGGCTCAGCAGCATGGACGCTAACGGTCTCTCCATCGATGGCGTGGTGGTGAATTTCAAGGGCAAGGACAAGCCGCGCAACCGCTTGGCACTCCTCACTCCAGATGAATCAGGGAAATGGAAAATCGACTTCGAGGCCTTCGCCCGCAGCGTGAATCCCTCGTGGGCCGAGCTTCTGGACCGGCGAGCGGAAGTCGCCCAAGTGCGGGTCTATGCCGTTAGAGACAACTATTACAACGGCGTGTTCATCGATGACAAACAGTGGATCTGTTATGGACTGGCGTCCCCCGACACCGACCAAACCCTGCTCGCGTATTGCAAAACCGGTTCGCCCCAAGCAGCGGCGCTGGACTGGATTTTTTCAGCGGAAAACAAGATGACTCGGATGACTTTAGAAATCCGGCGGGTCGCTGGCGCAGATGCCCGGCAATTTGAGATCGCAAAAGTCATGGCCGTGGACTGGGTGGTGGGCGCGGTGCCCTTCGACGAAGGCTTCAAGTGATTCCCAGATCCCCCGTCTGTGTGCTTGCAGTGGGGTCGGGAGATTCCTTAGTCTCCCGCGCGTAAGGCTCCGGCGACCCCAGCCCGCCTTACGCTGACTCCACCCCACGTCGAATCTCCCCTGTTTTTCAAACCCCGATGAAAACTCCAGATTTCCAGCGAGGAATCGTCTCGCGCCACAGCCGCGCGGAAGTGGAAGGCCCGAGTATCGGGCGCTTGTCCAAGCTTCGCGATGCCGATTTGTCCAACAGCGAAATGCGCGGTCGCCGCCGGAACAGGGGCAATCCTGCCCGCAGTCGAGCGCTCCTGATCTGGTCTGGGGCGCTCAGTGTGCTCACGTTGATCGTGATCGGCTTGGCCGTTTCATTCTGGTTGCTGCCCTACCTTTTCCGCGATCCGGTCGGTGAAGTCGGCCCCCTCGTCAATCGCGACGCGCAAGTAAGGGTGGCGTCTAAGTTTCCTTCGCCCAGCCGCGAGCAGGCCTTGGAAATGGTGAAACGGGCAATCACCAACCGCGACCCAAATCAGTTAGAATCGCTGTTCCGCATGGGCACCGTCAGCCGCGCCGAGATTCTAGCTTTTCTCAACGCCTCGGACCTCCGCGATGGCTTCATCGACCGTTACGAGTGGCTCAGCAGCATGGATGTGAATGGCATTCTGCTGGATGGGGTGCTGGTGGTTTATGAAAACAGGGGTAAGCCCGTCGAGCGGCTGGCCTTTCTCACGCCCGATGCCGTCGGTAACTGGAAACTGGATTTCCGGGACCACGCCAGCGTGCTGTGTGGTGTCGCCATCGACGCGGAA
>JANPAT010000356.1:0-2574 GCA_031430075.1 Chitinophagaceae bacterium
TGCTACACTTTCTAATGGCAAAGCATTGTACATACTTACTCTTATACCTCCAACTGTTCTGTATCCTTTAACACCAATCATTCCATTGGCTTTGCATTCTTCTAAAAATTTATTTTGTAAATTTTCATTTTCTATAAAGAATACAGCATTCATTCTACTTCTATCTTCTTTTGCAATTGGACAATTAAAAATGGGTAATGCATCAATGGTATTATAAAGTAACTCTGCTTTTTGTATACTTCTTCTTTCCATTTCTTTCAATCCACCTTCTTTTTTTATCCATCTTAACGTTAATAAAGAAACATAGACTGCAAAAACTGGTGGAGTGTTTAAAACAGAATTTGCTTTTATTTGATTTCGATAATCTAAAATGGCAGAAATGGGTTTTTCAAGATTGGGTAAAATATCTTTTTTAATTACAACTAAATTAACACCAGCAGCACCCATATTTTTTTGTGCACCAGCATATACTAAACTAAACAAATTGTAATTTATTTGTCTACTAAAAATATCACTACTCATATCAGCTACTAAAGGCACATTAGTTTTTGGAAATTGATGCCATTGCGTTCCCTCAACAGTATTATTAGTAGTAATATGAAGATATTTTGAATTGGTAGGTACTTCAAAATTTTTATTAATATAAGTGTAATTCTTATCTTTTGAACTTGCAGCAACATGAACATTCCCAAACAGGGCTGCTTCTTTTAATGCTTTATTACCCCAAATACCATCATCGCAATAAGAGGCAGTATCATTTTTATTTAAAAGGTTTAAAGGCACTTGCATAAATTGTGTTGTAGCACCACCGTGTAAGAAAAGCACTTCATAACCTTCGTTAAGTTGCATGAGTTCTTTAACCAAATTTTTTGCTTCTTCTAATACATCTAAAAACCAATTGGTTCTATGTCCAATTTCTAGAATAGATAATCCAATATCGTTAAAATTTAAAATTGCTTGAGCCGCTTGTTCAAGAACTTCCTGAGGCAAAATTGAGGGGCCAGAATTAAAATTGTGCTTCTTCATTATTCCAAATCAACATTGCAAATTAAGTGATTTAAAATTTAATCAATTTTAAAGCCATAATTTAAACTATTAAGTTAAAATATTTTACTATTATCTTCTAATCCAACAACGCCACCACTTACTGCAAATTTCATTGCTTCAGATGCAGATAAATTATGCAAGGGGCGTATTTTATCTTTTGGAACAATATAAGTCATGCCACTAATAGCATAAGATAAAGGCAAGTAAACCACTACATAATCCTTCATCCCAAAATCTACTGCATCATTCAATGTTATAAAACCAATACGCCAAATATCGGGGCTGTCAATATTTACTAAAACAGGTTTATCAAACTTTTTTTTATCGCCAGCAAAAGCTTCAAAAAAATCTTTAACGGATGAATAAATAAATTTAATTCCGGGGGTTTTTTCTAATACTTTATCAAAAATTTCCACCAATCTTCCCACCATAAATAAAGAAGAAAGCCAACCAACAATTAGAACTACACTGATTACTATAATAAAACCTAACCCAGGAATTTTATCAATATTGCCTTCAGCATCTTTTTTAATCCATTCAGGAAAAATAGAGTGCATCAGTGTAGGCAAAATATCATCAATCCAAGTAAATAATCCAAAAATTACCCAAACTGTAATGCCAATTGGGGCTAATACTATTAAGCCCTGTAAAAAAAATTGTAATAATCGTTTACCTACAGTTTTATAATTAGTAATCATACATCAAAATTAGCTTAATTGCAAATTGCATAGGTTAAGTTTCAACATATTTATATTAAATGAATGATAATTTAAAAAAAATAATCATGGAAACTTTGGTTACGTTAAAAGTTTCCATAGTTTCGCATCAGAATGTTAGATGTACAAAAGCGAATATTACAAAAAGCCAACGACCAATTTAGAAAATTTGGCATTAGGGCTGTTACGATGGATGAAATTGCATTACAATCGGGTATTAGCAAAAAAACCATTTACCAATTTTTTAAAGACAAGGATGAATTGGTGGATGCAGTGATGATGATAAATTTTGAAGAAAATTATTCAAAATGTAAATCTTGCTGTCAAGATTCCACCAATGCCATTGAAGAAATTTTTTTATTGATGAAAAATATTGGTGAAGATTTTAGAAATCTCAACCCCATTATTTTGTTAGACATGAAGAAATTTCATAACAGAACCTTTGAAAAATTTCAACACCACTTACACCAAAATATCACACAAATGATATTGGAAAATTTAGAAAGAGGTATTACTGAAGGTTTTTATAGAAAAAATATGGATATAGAAATTATTGCAAGGTTTAGAATGGCTTCAATATGGATTTTATTCGATCAAGAAATTTTTCCTTACCCAAAATTTGAAATTGGAAAAGTATTTACAGAAATACTTCAACTATTTCTGTATGGCTTGGTTACTCCAAAAGGATATCAAATAATTGAAAAATATCAATTAATAAATACAAAAAAATAAACAATGCACTTTTTGAAAATAATTACTTTCACTTTAGGTTTACTGTTGATGATATCGCTGCAAGTAAATGCTCAAACAA
>JANPAT010000357.1:0-2533 GCA_031430075.1 Chitinophagaceae bacterium
AAACTAATTAGATGTTTAACCCGACAAAATGCAATTAAAGCAGGCAGATCTTTAACACAAAAAGAAATCCAAACTTTAGTTGAAGATTTGTTTAAATGCCAAATGCCCAATATTACAGCAAATGGAAATCCCACTTTTGTAGAGTTTAAAGAAGATTATATTGAAAAAATGTTTACCAAATGGTAATCTATAAATAATTTTAAAAAAAGAATGATATCATGGCAAGTTTTGTAGTTATAGGTGGCAACAAATTAAAAGGAACTATTATTCCACAAGGTGCAAAGAATGAAGCATTGCAAGTAATTAGTGCTGTTTTACTCAGTGCAGAAGAAGTGATAATTGAAAATATCCCCAATATTATAGATGTAAATTTGTTGATTGATTTACTAAAAGAAATGGGTGTTAAGGTAAAACAAATCAATAGCAGTACCTATAGTTTTATTGCAGACGATATTGATATTGACTATTTAGCTAGTCAAACTTTTAGAAATAAAGGAGGCATGTTAAGAGGCTCTGTAATGCTTGCTGGTCCTTTATTAGCACGTTTTAAAAAAGCTTATATTCCAAAACCAGGTGGAGATAAAATAGGAAGAAGAAGATTAGATACACATATTATTGGTTTTGAAAAGTTGGGAGCTTCGTTTAAATATGATGATGATTTGCATGTATTTACTTTAACTGCTCCTCAACTTAAAGGTGCATTTATGTTACTCGATGAACCTTCTGTAACAGGTACTGCAAATATTTTAATGGCTGCCGTTTTAGCTGAGGGAAAAACTACTTTATATAATGCAGCATGTGAACCATACATACAGCAACTCTGTAAAATGTTGGTTTCAATGGGGGCAAAAATTTCTGGCATAAGTAGTAATATGTTAGTTATTGAAGGTGTTGATAAACTTAGAGGAACAACACATAAAATTTTACCAGATATGATTGAAGTGGGCAGTTTTATTGGGCTTGCTGCCATGACTCAAAGTAATATTACCATTCAGGGTGCAGGTGTTGAGCATTTAGGCATGATACCAGATAAGTTTAAACAACTTGGTATTCATTTACAAATTGAAGGAGATAATATTATTATTCCCGAACAGGAGTTTTATGAAATAGAAACTTTTTTAGATGGTAGTATTTTAAGTATGTACGATCACCCATGGCCGGGTTTTACACCAGATTTATTAAGTATTGTTTTAGTTGTTGCCACACAAGCAAGAGGTAGTATTTTAATTCATCAAAAAATGTTTGAAAGCAGGTTGTATTTTGTAGATAAATTAATTGATATGGGTGCTCAAATTATTCTTTGTGATCCACACAGGGCAACAGTTATAGGTTTAGGAAGAAGAAATAAATTAAGAGGCATAACTATGAGCAGCCCAGATATTAGAGCAGGTCAAGCACTTTTAATAGCAGCCCTCAGTGCTGAAGGAAAAAGCACTATTCAAAATATTGAACAAATTGATAGAGGATATCAATTTATAGATCAACGCTTAAATGCTTTAGGAGCTTATATTACTAGAAAATAATTTATTTAGTTTTTCTTATCCAATTATATAAAGGCTTTAACAATGTTGTTGAATCTTGTTTAATTGAAAAATTTTGGTCATAATCCCAAAGTATCACAGGAATATTATATTGATACATACTTTGTGTAATATCTCTTATATAATTTATTCTCGAGTTTTCATCTGCAAATTTTATTACGCCAGTTTCTGTACAAATCAATGGCATATTATTTTTTGAACAAAAGTTTGCAATTTGATTAATTCTATCATTTATATAATCTTTAGTGGCTTCGTAATAATATTTGTTGTAATCTTTCTCAACACTAGTGCCTTTAGCTTCTTGGTTCATATCGGGCATTTTTCTTTTTTTATATGGGTAAGGAAAACCTTTCATATAGGTTTTATTATTCGTCCAATCTGCACCTTGATGTGTAAATATAAAAGGCTCGTAAAAATGAAAAGTATAAATGAGTTTATTGTCTTTCAATTTACCCAAATTCATCAAATCATTTAGTCCATTATAATTGGTTCCTCCAATAATATATATTCTATTTTCATCTTCATATCTAATATAACTAATTAATTTTTCGCAAGTTTTTTTCCATTTTTCGGTTTCTAACATAGGTTCGTTATACAATTCAAAAAATAAATAATCGTATCCATGACCTTTAAAATTTTGCTGCACTTGTTTCCAAATCCATGAAACGTGGTTGATGTTTTTATCGTTTAAATTATCATCATTTAAAAAACCATAGTGGTAAGATAAGATGAGTTTTAATTTTAAATTATAGCAAGTAAAATAAATATCTTTAAGCTTTGAAAGTATTTCTGGCCTTAGGTTTGAGGAGTTTGGGTAAAGAAAAGAATCTAATGCAATGGGTAATCGAACTGTTGTAAAACCAAGTTTTGCTATCTCATTTAATTTAAAATTAATATCTTTTTGTAACATACTTTCTGAGCTTTCCCAAGTGTGTTCTAGCTCAGATAAATTAACCCCAGTTCCGAAAGTCTTTTTTATTCCAGAAACGGAC
>JANPAT010000358.1:0-4930 GCA_031430075.1 Chitinophagaceae bacterium
CATTGTTGCAAGAAAATAAAAAATAAGATAAAATAGCTATTAACATTATTCGGAGCATTACGTTTTTTAACAGTAAGGAATTTGCAAATTTAAACGTTCGATATGGCTTTTAATTGTTAAAAATTAATTTTAAATAATTGAACTTTAATTTTTGATTAAAATTTTCTCGGCAGTTAGTAGTTCTTCTTCTATAAATAATTGAATTACATAAGTTCCATTTTTAAATAAACTTGAATTTAAGAGTATGTAATTATTGGAGGTTTTAATCTTCTGTAAAACTTTGCCATCAATGCTTACAAGATGTATAGTAACTTCTTTTTTATTCTTATTTTCAAAATGTATTACTCCTGAATGTTGAAAAGGATTTTGAAAATAAAGGATTTTATTTTTTATAAGTGTGTTATCTAATATTATAATATTTGAAAAAATGTTTTTATTAGCAGTAATAATTTTGGCTCTATAATTTTTTCTAATTCTTTCAATATTGCTCAGCAAAGTATAATTCTTCATACTGCTAGTTGAATTTGATTCAATCATTTGATCCATTAACTTAAAATGAATTCCATCGTCACTTTGTTGAAGTTGTACTTTTTCAATGAGTTCATCACTAATAAAATCTAAATTATAAAAATATTGATTTCCAGTTTTTTTTGCAGAAAGTTTTACATCTGAAATCGCTAAAGCACTTGAATAGCTTACAGTAGCATTTGCCATGGTTCTGTTTTGTGGGTCGAAAGTTACAGTTGCTGGAGTAAATGGTAAATTAAAAGAAATTGTATTGCCATTAACTGAACTTGCTACAATGCCCTGCCAATCATAATAAATGCCACCTGCATATCTATGGTAAACAACAATTGTAGTATCTCTTGTGCCTGCTGCATTTGCAATATATAAAATTACGGGCATTGGAAAATGTAAAGATGCTGTTCCGCTTGTGCCTGAAGATGTAATAGTTTGGGTTAAATTAATATTGATAACATTTCCATTATTTCCCCATTGAACATTATAATCTGGAGTGCCTTTTTTGTTAATCCATTCATTAAAAAAATCAAATAAATTAATAGCTGTTAACTGATTTTCCATGTGTGTTTGTACATCGTTTGTTGTAGCAGATTTATAAGCTATATTACTATTGTTTAAATAATTTTTACAAGCAGCAAAAAATTTTGTATCGCCTAATAAGGTTCTTAACATTGATGCCACCATACAACCTCTATTATATATCGCAGTTGTGTTAGAATTAGTCCAAATTGTATTTGAACTAGCTATATTGGTTAAGTAAATTGATGATGATGTGTTTGAACGTGCACTACTTTTTACACTGGCTAATTTTGAAATAGGATTAATGCCTATTGCAGCAACATTTTCAGCAGCTAAAACTTCGCTATAAGTTGCAAAACCTTCTGCAAGCCAAAGATCATTCCAAGTTGAAAAAGTGGCTTTATCTCCCCACCATTGATGTGCCAATTCATGTGCTAAAATACTATTACTTTGTAAACTACTACCTCCAATACCAGAAAAGGTTTGATGCTCCATACCACCACTAAAACCAAACTCGTAAAACCCATGTTTTTCTTTTGCAAAAGGATAATCGCCAAATAAATTATTGAAAGCTGCAAATACTAATTTGTGATTGTTCATCACATTTAAAATACTTGTTTCTGTTGAAACAGATTTTCCTTGAAACATGTTTAAAATAAATGGAACAGATGAGCTGCTAACAGGCAAATTTCCTAAATTAAATCTTTTGTATTTTCCAATACCTAAAGCAACTAAATAACTAGCAATTGGGTATCTGTGTTTAAATGTAAATATTCTATTGGGTCCATTTATAGTTGAGTCAGTTAATATTCCATTTGCTGCAACCCAAAAAGTATTAGGTACAGTTACAATAATATCAAGCGAATCTATTTTATCTTGCATATCTGCTTTACAAGGCCACCAATCTCTATCTTCATACGATTCTGATAAAGTATAAATATAGTTATTTCCTGCTCCATCAACTTTTCTTTGATAACCTTCAGCATTTCCATTTGGTGCCGGTGGAATGCCTTTATAGTTTATCGTTATAGAATCTAAAGTGCTTGTGTTTACAATAGTTGTAGGTAATATAATATTTAAAATGTTTGTATTTCCGCTTGAAGGAAAACTGTAAGTACAAAAAACGCCATGATATATTATAGCCAAAAAACCATTATTGAAAGATGTACTATTAAAATCAAAACTTAAGCTAGATACATTTGATGTTGTGGTAGAAAAAAAAGTTGTAATTTTTCCTGTTAAGGTTTTTGTAGCATCATCAGGGTCTGCCGTCCATTCAAATCTTTGATAATTCACATCTATATTTGATCCTGTGCCAGAATAGCCAGTTGAGAAAGATCCAATAGGCTGTGAAAATATTTGAGATTGAAAAAAGAGTGAAAGAAAAATACAAAAAGTTCGTGCTATTAAAAGTTTCATTAATTGCAATGATTTAAAGTAGTAAAATTAGTAGATTATCTTTCAGACCAATCATCTTATAAGGAATTAAGGTTTTTATAATGCTTTTGCTATGTACAATTTATTTTCTATTTTTAATGTGTTACTCATAATAAATAATTTTTTTTATGATTGATAATGTGATTACTTATTTTTCTACACTAGATCAACGACCTATTGAGAGGTTAATTATTTTGGTGAGTGGATTATTATTTTTTTGGATCATTGAAGGGTCCATACCATTAATTCAACTTCGTTACAAAAAAAATAAACTACAACATGCTGCTGTAAATTTTGGTTTTACCATTATTCATCTCATCATACATACATTTTTAGCTTTAATAATAATCAAAATTAGTGATTGGTGTATTGAACATCAATTTGGTTTAATTGCAATTTTTAAGTCTGGAACCATTGCTAGCATTATCATTACATTTTTTGTTTTAGATTTTTTTGTTGGATGGTTGGTTCATTTTACAGAACATAAAATTCCTGTGTTGTGGCGTTTTCATGTAATTCATCATGCAGATAATAATGTTGATGTAACAACAGGTTTAAGGCATCATCCTGTAGAAAGTGTTTTACGTGGAATATTCTTTTTTATGGCAATTTTTGTTTCAGGAGCACCAATGTATGCAGTAATGATTTATCAAACCATTCTCATTTTTGCAACTGCATTTACTCATGCTAATATTAGTTTACCAACAAAAATTGATAAGGCATTAAGCTATTTTTTAGTATCTCCAAATATGCACAAAGTGCATCATCATTTTAAACAACCATACACCGATAGTAATTATGGTGCAGTACTTTCAATTTGGGATAGACTACTAGGCACTTTTTTAAAACTTGAGCCTGCTAAAATTGTTTATGGATTGGATAAGTATTATCCTAATGAGGAAGATGAAAATTTTAATAAATTGATGAAAAGTCCTTTCAAAAAAAATTATTTTTCAAGCAATTTAAAAGAACAATAATTCGTTTTTTCTTTTTTTTTTTAATAAATAGTAATTCAACATCTTTTTACTAAGTGTATAACCTAAGCCAGCTATACGAAATAGATATACGAATGTTAATAATTTTTATCGGAATTTAATAATTTACTCGTATATATTTACAGAGCATTAATAAATTACTAACCTAAAAAAAATAAAATGGACACAAGTAAAATGATCAAAGCTTATTGCTTAAAAACTAAGGAAAAAAATGTTCCCATGCAAGATGCAGTTATCACTAGAACTTCACGTGGTGGTTATATGGCTGGTGGCAATGATGGGAAAGGAAATAAAATGGCTGCTATAATGAGTGAAGCTAAAGCTTTACAAGCCATTGCTGATGGTGTTGCTAAAAAAGGATTTTAGTTTCTGAAAATTTATTAAGTGCCTCACTTTGTGAGGCCTTCTTTTTTTAAATAAAGCTGAAATTAATTTTTTGGCAATACAGTTGCTGCCATTTTATTTAAAAACTTTTCCATCTGTTCCATACTCTGAATCTCATTAACTACTAATAAAAAGTTTTTTGCAACTTGTTTTAAATGTGCTTTGTTAGTAGCAGTTTGCAAATAGTTTAGAATATTCTTAAACAAATCACTTTCAAAATACGGACTATCATTTTTATTAATAAAGTAACATCGCATGATGTTTTCTTTCAAGCTCATTTTTTCAAAACCCAATTTCACTGCATGCCATCTACAACGAACAGTAGTAAATAAGTCTTCAACATTTTTTGGTATTGGCCCAAATCTATCTAGCATTTCAGCATGAAATGCAATGAGCTCTTCTTCATTTTCGCAATTATCTAATCGGGTATAAAGCGATAATCTTTCTGTAATACTTTCAACATAACTATCAGGAATCAAAATTTCTAAATCTGTATCAATGGTGCAATCTGTAACAAAATCATCTTGTTTAGAAATTTCTTCTTGAAATAAATCTTTAAAATCTGTTCTCTTTAATTCTCTAATGGCTTCATTTAAAATTTTCTGATAGGTTTCAAAACCAATATCAGCCATAAAACCACTTTGTTCACCACCCAACATATTTCCTGCACCACGAATATCAAGGTCTCTCATGGCAATTTGAAAACCACTTCCTAAATCGCTAAACTGTTCTAATGTTTGTAAACGTTTTCTACTATCAGCTGGTAAAGTACCTAAAGGGGGTGCTAATAAATAACAGAATGCTTTTTTATTACTTCTTCCAACTCTTCCTCTTAATTGATGCAAATCACTTAAGCCAAATTGATGAGCATTATTAATTACTATAGTGTTTACATTTGAAATATCTACACCACTTTCTACAATATTGGTACAAATTAATACATCATATTTTTTATCTATAAAATCTAAAATTCTTTCTTCTAATAAATCGCCTTCCATTTGTCCATGTGCATAAGATATAGATAAATCAGGGCATTGAGCCTGAATCATGGCTGCCATTTCACTTAAACCTTT
>JANPAT010000359.1:0-4855 GCA_031430075.1 Chitinophagaceae bacterium
CTTCTTAATTCTTTTGCTGACACAGTTAAAATGCCATCAGCATTAATTAAAAAACTCACTTCAACTTTTGGCAAGCCAGCTGGTATTCCTGGTATTCCAGTAAAATTAAATTCTGCCAGTTTTCTATTGTCTTTTACTAAATCTCTTTCACCTTGAAATACAGAAATTCTCATGCTACTTTGTGCATCTTTTTGAGTAGTATATTGTCGAGAAACTTTGTTAGGAATTTTTGTATTTCTTGGAATTAAAACATCCATCAACCCACCCATAGTTTCTAAACCTAAACTTAAAGGAGTTACATCTAACAATAAAAATTCTTTATTATTTCCAGCAAGAATATCAGCCTGAATTGCTGCACCTAATGCCACCACTTCATCAGGATTAATGGTATCGTTGATTTCTGTTTTGAAAAAATCTTTTACTGCTTTTTTTACTGCAGGTACTCTAGTACTTCCACCAACTAAAACCACAGTTTCAATTTCGTTTAAATTCAACTCAACATCTTGCATGGCTTTTTTACAACACTCAATGGTTTTGTCAACATAGGGTTGTATGAGTTGATTGAATGTGGATTGATTAATTGACAATTGAAGTTGATGAGTAGTAAAATTAAAATCATCAAATTCACTCAAATGCTTTTTTGCTGCTTCAGCTTGTAAACGTAATGTTTGTGCAAATGATTTATCAGTTGTATATATTTCTTGTAAGGAAATATTTTCTTTTAACCAATAATCTACAATGGCTTTATCAAAATCATCTCCACCTAAATATGTATCTCCATTTGTGCTGAGTACTTCAAAAATTCCATTGGTAATTTTTAAAATAGAAATGTCAAAAGTTCCTCCACCCAAATCATATACAGCTATTGTTTTTTCAAATTCCTTCTCTTTAGAAAGGTTTGAAGAAGCTCCGAAGCCATAAGCCAAACTTGCAGCTGTAGGCTCGTTTATGATTCTTAAAACATCGAGTCCAGCAAGTTTACCTGCATCACGTGTTGCTTGTCTTTGTGCATCATTAAAATAAGCGGGAACCGTAATTACAGCTTTGGTTACTGGAGTTTTTAAAATATGTTCAGCTCTGTTTTTTAATTCTTTTAGAATAAAAGAAGATAAATCAATAGGAGAGTAGAACTTATTATTTACTTGAACTTTTACTAAGCTTTCAGTTCCATCATCAATTATTTTATAAGCATAATAAGATGCTTTTGTTTTTAGGTCGTTATAACTTTTTCCCATTAATCTTTTTGCAGAAAAAATAGTATTGGCTGGGTTTATTTCTAATTGCTCATGTGCAATTTCACCAACAACAATATTATCGGCTTCATCAAAATAAATTACACTAGGTACAATTGCATTAGCATTGTGTTCTTTTAAACAAATAGGTTGTTTTGTTTCTGGATGAACTATAGCCACTAAACTATTAGTTGTGCCTAAATCAATGCCAACAATCATTTCGGCTTGTTGCAAACTTCCTGTTGCTATATTAATTGCTATTTTGCCCATAATTTTTCTTTCGTTACAAAGTAAATCAACTTGCAATAATTTTTGTTGTGAAATAAGATAAAACAAAAAGCCACCTTTTTCAAGATGGCTTCTGTTAAACTCTTCATCTTTTACGATGAGCTGTTTTATCCTGTCCTTATCTTTTTGCTTTTCTTGTTGGGAAGGAGTTACCAGATTTATCTTTCACACTTGTACCTTGTGGAGAACCTACATGGTCCATTGCACAACGAAATCCAATAGTACTGCTTGATTGTTCTTCTTCTAAATATCTTCTGGTACCTGGACTTAACCAATAAGGTAAATCGTTCCAACTACCACCTTTATACACTCTTGATTTATCTGAAATTAAAGTGGTAATTCCATATCCATAGTCTGCACCTGATAATGAGTCACCATCTAAAAAATTAATAGCATACGATCTTTGATAGTTTCTTCTGTTTCTTAAAACAGAGTCTGGTTGACTAACTGTAATTATTCTACCTAAACTATCTCTTAAGTTTCCTTGTCCTTTTGAAACATCCACAACTTTAAAAATATTTCCACGAACACCAGAAATATCTTCAATATCATCTCTTAGAGGTCTGTAAACATCAGCAACCCATTCGTTAACATTACCAGCCATATTGTATAATCCAAAAGTATTTGGAGAGTATGCATCTACTTCGGTAGCGTAAGCACCATTATCATTTAAACCACCTGCAACACCCATAAAGTCACCAGCACCTCTTTTAAAATTGGCTAAGAATGCACCTTGATTTGCACCACGTTTGGTGTATCTCATATTATCCCAACCATCATTGTTCCAAGGATACATTTGTTTATTAGCATGTACTTCTTCACCTCTTTTTTTAGCGTTAAATTTCTTTTGTGGATTTTGACCAATATAACCAAAGGCTGCATATTCCCATTCTGCTTCAGAAGGTAAACGATATTTTCCAAACATTAATCCATCTTCAAACTTTACTACTTTTCTTGGTTTGCCTTGTGCGTCTTTTAAAGGACTTTTTCCTCCTTTAATTTTTGGTCCAGGAGCTGCAGTATATTCGCCCATTAAATAAGATTCATAAACAAAATTATCTTGACCAGCACCATTTAATTCTTTTTTGATATGTGTTTTAGGATCTAAGAAACCCAATTTTATTAATTCTAATTGATTTACTCTATCAGTTCTCCATTGGCAAAAACGTTCAGCTTGTTTCCAATTTATACCTACTACAGGGTAATAGTTAAAAGTTGGATGTCTGAAATAATATTCCACATAAGGTTCGTTGTATGATAGTTCACTTCTCCAAACTAAACTATCTGGACGAATTGCAGCAAGCATGGCTTCATTATCTGGGAACACATTTTCATGCCAATATAAAAATTCTCTATAGTGAACATTTGCAATTTCAGTTCTATCAATAAAAAATGAATTTACTGTCATTCTTTTAGGAACGTTATTCCACTCTAACATCACATCTTCTTGAGCTTGGCCCATCATAAAAGTACCACCTTGTACAAAAACTAAACCTGGAGCTGTTTTAACATCCTTAGGTTTTGGCACATTAAAATTACCTTGGGTTTTGTCGTTATACTTCCAACCTGTAACACTTGATTCACCCTTTTTTGTACCGCTAGATTTTTTATTACACGATACCATAACACCAGCAATACTGAGTATCAAAAAACAATTCTTTACAACTGTTTGCATTTGCATAAATGAAAATTAAATAAATTTAATAATTAGATGGGGTAAAAATATATGTTCAAAGGCGAATGATGAAATAAAATTTTAAATGTTAATTATTTTTGCTGTTCAAAGATAGTTTTGACATTGTTATAAAAAAACTAAATTATCTTTCTTTCTGATATATTAAAACTCTTATTTTATTTCTTTATGTTGTGCAGTGTAGTTAAATTCTGGTTAATAAAAGACTTTTGTTTTAAGTACTAAAATTTTATTATCTACGTTATTATATTAATATTCAATTTAATTGCATGGTTCTTTTATAAAAAAACATTGAATATTTTTTTTGAACTGGCTAAATTTATATTATTATTGCATATTAAATCTTGTCAGATAACTGAAAAACCTTTAAATCTGCTCTAAACCGACTTATTGACTAAACATCTACGCTGTATTTTTATTGATTAATTAAACTCTATCCCGAAATGAGAAGATGTTTTGCATATTTAAGTATTGCTTTTTTGTTTATAATTTTTAATCAAAAGCTAGTTGCACAAACTACTGTTACTGAAACAGTAAATCCAAGAACCACAGCGGTTCCTTTTTTACGTATTTCACCAGATGCTCGTGCTTCAGGCATGGGAGATATGGGAATTGCAACAACTCCTGATGCTTATTCTAGTTTTTGGAATTTGGCAAAAACTCCATTTTCTAAAAATAAAACCTCAGTAGGGTTTACCTATGCACCCTGGTTAAAAGCTTTAGGTTTAAGTGATGTTTATTTAGCAACTTTAGGTTTTAATACCAAATTAGGTGATGGTCAAAGTGCTATTGGTGCTTCATTGCGTTTCTTTAGTTTGGGTAATATTCAATTTACAGATTATGCAGGAAATAATATTTCTCAATTTCGCCCAAGAGAAATGGCATTTGATTTTGGTTATGCCAGAAAATTAAGTGATCGTTTAAGTTTAGGGGTTGCTTTACGATATATCAATTCAAATCTTGTATCAGGTAATGTAGGTGGAGTGAATTACAAAGCAGGTAATGCAATTGCCGGAGATATTTCTTTGTATTATGATGGTGTTACAGAAAAAAATGGTGGTGGTTTTGCTTGGGGTGTTTCATTAAGCAATTTAGGTTCAAAAATTGGATATACTAATGATAACCAAAACAAAGATTATATACCTGCTAACTTTGGAATTGGGTTTCAATATACCTATGCTATTGATGAAGTAAATAAATTGAATTTGGCATTTGATATTAATAAATTATTAGTTCCAGCTCCACCTTTATCCACTGGCGATCAATATCAAGATTCAGTAAGTTTAGCAGAATATAGAAGTAGTAGTGTTATTAGTAGTTGGGGTAAATCTTTCAGTGATGGCAATGGCATTATGAAGTCGTTACAAGTTTCTGTAGGTGCAGAATATGTTTATAACGATCAATTCTCTTTTCGTGCAGGTTATTTTATGTAAGATAAATCTGAAGGAAATCGTAAATATTTTACCATTGGTGCAGGAATAAAATACAATGTGATGAATTTTAATTTTTCATATTTGGTTCCTTCAGGTTCAGGAGTTTCTAAAAATCCATTGAACAACACATTTCGTTTTGGAATTTCTTTTGAATTAGACCCAGATAGTGATAGATAAATTTATTTATAGATATTTGACCACAGATTTTA
>JANPAT010000360.1:0-2096 GCA_031430075.1 Chitinophagaceae bacterium
CTAAATCTGTTGGTTTTTGTTGAGCAAAAATTGGAGCTACAAAAAATAAAAGCGAAATACAAAAACTAATAAACTTCATATTATATATTTTTTAAGATTTCGAAAATAATCTTTCTTGAAATTGTTGCCAAGCATATTGATGCACTTGCTCTATAAAAACATCATAAATCTTTTTCATTTCTTTTTTATTATTTAGAAAAACTTGAAAGCCTTGATGATTTTTATTGATATACTTAGCTCTATTAGTTAATCCTCTAAAGCTTTGCTGAATGCCATAATCATCTTTATAATGATACAACCAATTTTGTGTTTTCATGTATGGAAATAAACTAGCAAATTTTTCTGGAAAAATGCTTGAATTATTTTCTAATACATCATAACATGTAGAGGCGAAATTTTCTAATTCTTTCTCTGTTTTAAATCTTGCAATATCATTAGCTAAATAATAATCAAACGCTATATCAATAAACGCACCAGAATATAACCCTAGTTCTGGGTTGAATATTTTTTTAGCTTCTTTAACACATTCATGACTATCTGTAAATTGATCAATAGCTCTATGCAGTTGAATACCACATCGAATTTGCTCGGAATATTCAAATTGTTTTTTGCCTTTAACATCATCACTAATCATATTACCCACTAATATTTGTGGATGATGAAATGATAAATATGCATGGGCTAAATAATTCAAAAGACTTTTTTAATTGTTGGTAAGATAAGTTCTTTTATAAAAATTACAAGCATCTTGAATGCCACATTCATTACACTTTGGATTGCGAGCAACACATGTATAACGACCATGTAAGATTAACCAATGGTGTGCTTTATGAATCAATTCTTTTGGAATTTCTTTTATGAGTTGTTGTTCTACTGCTAATGGAGTTGTTGCAGTTTGAGTAACCAAGCCAATTCTTCTACTCACTCTAAACACATGTGTATCTACTGCCATGTTGGGTTGATTGTCTATAACGCTTGTGATAACATTTGCAGTTTTTCTGCCAACACCAGGGAGGTGAATCAGTTCTTCAACAGTCATGGGAACTTCTCCATTAAATTTTTCCAATAATAAATTCGCCATACCAATTAAATGCTTGGTTTTATTGTTAGGGTAAGAAATACTTTTTATTAATGAAAATAAATCTTCCAAACTCGCTTTGGATAAGGCTTTGGGGTTAGGATATTTATTAAATATTGAAGGTGTAGTTAAGTTAACTCGAATATCGGTACACTGTGCAGATAAAATCACTGCTACTAAAAGTTGATAAGGATTATCGTAAATAAGTTCTGTTTCTGCATTAGGTGCATGTTCTAAAAAATAATTAATGATATGTTGATAGCGTTCTTTGCGGGTCATTGAATTGTTTTACTTCTTGAAAAGTAATTTATAAATATTATTTAGTTCTAGTTTTTCTGAAGTGTTTAATTTTTCATACTTCTTGAAAATGTTTTGTAAACTAAGTATAGCTTTATGTTGAGGATATTTTGCTAAAATTTCAGCTAATTTATTTTCTGTTTCTTCATCTTTTTTAACCTCATTTAAAACTATTGGGGCATTCTTTTTTTCCCGTGTTGGAAGTTTAGAAATTGTTGCCTCCAAAGTTGCTAATAAGCCTGAAGGTAAGTCTTCAATTTTTTCTGCTTTATAGTATAATCCTTGTAATTGTCCTTTAGTTAAAAATCCTCTTTCTTCATATTGATGCATTAAACTCATTACAAATAAATCATACTTATGAGTGTTGTAACAAGCATTTAAAATTTTCTCAATAAAATCTAATTGACCTTTTTTAGTTTCCATGAGTTAGTAATGGTATCAAACTTAAACCTTATTTATAAAAAAGTGATGTTGCTTTTTTATTGCGAGGAATGAAGCAATTTTTTGTTATTTGAGTATTGATTAGACTGCTTCTTGCCTCGTAGTGACGAGTATATTACCCCTTTAACTTCTTCACCATAGTTAAAATTGTAGCAACACCAACCAGTTCTTCAGTTTCATCAATCATCTCTACTAACCATTTTACAATACCTTTTGGAATATCAGTTTCCTCTTTTATATCTTGTGGTAATTTTTCTTTACAAGTAAATCGAATGTAAAT
>JANPAT010000361.1:0-4942 GCA_031430075.1 Chitinophagaceae bacterium
GCTAAAGCATCGTAGTAGTTTGGTGCTAATGAATTTCTGATTGCATTTGCATTCATTCTTTCAATAGAAACAGGACTTTCTAAGATTCTTTCTTGAGTTCTTGTAGCTGCAACAACAATTTCTTGTCCTAAAGTTTCAACAGTAGTTAATTCTACTGAAACTTTACTACCAGTGTAGTTCACTTCTTTACTTGCATATCCAATAGAAGAAACTACTAAAGTAAATGGAGGTTTTTGAGTTGTAGAAAAATAGAAATTTCCTTTATCATCAGTAAAAGCACCAGCAGAGCCCCCTTTTATTGTTACTGAAACAGCAGAAATTGCTTCGCCAGATTTTGCAGTTTTTACATTACCTGCAACTGTTATTCCTTTTTGGGAAGAAACAGTTTGGGTAAATGCAGAAACTGAAATTAAAACAGCCGAAAGCGTTAGAAGAGAATTGAATAATTTTCTCATAATTACAGAATTTTGATTATTAGTGTGGCAAAGTAACAATGTAATTTGATTCACAAAAATTTATTTTATGAAAATTTTATGTGTTAAGAATACACAAATGGATGTTTGTTACTATTTCTTTAGTAAGATTTTGAATTTTATTAGAGTTCCAACAACGTCTTTGTAGGGTCTTTTCCAAACAATAAAAGCTCAGGGTTTTCTAAAAGTTCTTTTACTCTAACTAAAAATCCAACACTTTCTCTGCCGTCAACAATTCTATGATCGTAGCTTAAAGCCAAATACATCATAGGTCTAATTTCTACTTTACCATTAATAGCCATTGGTCTATCTTGTATTTTGTGCATACCTAAAATAGCACTTTGAGGAATGTTTATAATTGGCGTACTCATTAAACTACCAAACACACCACCATTAGTTATGGTAAAAGTTCCACCAGTTAAATCTTGAGCAGTTAACTTACTATCTTTTGCTTTTGCAGCTAATTCGCCTACTATTTTTTCAACATCGGCCATGCTCATGCTTTCAACATTTCTCATTACAGGTACTGTTAAGCCTCGAGGTGTTGAAACTGCAATACTAATATCTGCATAATCGTGATAAAGAATTTCATCTCCATCAATATAAGCATTCACTGCAGGCCATTCACTTAAAGCAATAGCACAAGCTTTTGCAAAAAAACTCATGAAACCTAAGTTTATTTGATGAGTTTCTTTAAATTTATCTTTATACTTTGAACGAATTTCCATAATTGCACTCATATCTACTTCATTAAAAGTAGTAAGCATTGCAGTGGTGTTTTTTGCTTCTACTAATCTTCTGCTGATTGTTTTTCGAAGATTACTCATTTTTTCGTTACGAGTATTTCTAGAATTAAGTTCTGCACCAGCAAATGCTTTTTTACTAGGGTTTGAAAGAGCATCTAAAACATCATTCTTTAAAATTTTTCCACCATAACCCGATGGTTCAATTTCTTTAGTATCTACTTTTTTATCTGCAATAATTGCTGAAGCAACAGGTGTAGCTCGTACAGCCGTTTTAATTGTTTCTTGTTTCTCGTTTTTTATTTGCTCAACCTTCTTTTCTTCATTACTTACTACTGGTGACTGACTACTAACTACTGGCTTTACAGCAGATTCGTCTATTTGTGCTAAAACACTACCTATTAAAATAGTATCTCCAGTATGTGCCATTGTTTTTAAAACACCTGCTTTTTCTGCATTTACTTCAAATGTGGCTTTTTCACTTTCTAATTCAGCAATCACTTCATCTCTTTCAACATAGTCTCCTGTTTGTTTAGTCCACTTTAATAAGGTGACTTCACTAATAGACTCTCCAACTGTTGGTACAATAATATCAATCATATAAATTCTTTTATTCTTTCAATTTTATTAAATATCAAATGCCATTTTAATAATTTCCTCTTGCTCTATCTTATGAACTTTTAAATAGCCTGTAGCTGTTGATGCACTTGCATTTCGGCTGATTATTCCAAAATTGATTCCTTTGATATTCATTTTTAAAAACGATGCAGCCCCCATATTGAAAGGCTCTTCTTGTACCCAAAACCACACAGCTTTATTATATTTTTTATATAAGGCATCTAATTGTTTTTGTGGTAGAGGATATAATTGTTCAAGTCGAATGATGGCTGTATCCTGAATATTATCTTTAGTTTGTTTTTCTGCTAAATCGAAATAAATTTTGCCTGAACAAAACAATACTTTTTTAATTTGTGTAACATCTTGTACAAAAGAATCATCAATAATTTCTTGAAAATTTTGAGATGAAAATTCTGAGATATGACTATAAGTTCCTGGGAATCTTAAGTTGGCTTTTGGTGAAAAAATGATTAAAGGTTTTCGAAACTGCCAAGCTAATTGACGACGTAACACATGAAATAAATTGGCAGATGTGGTAACATTTGTAATAACCATATTTAACTCTGCACACATTTGTAAAAATCTCTCCATTCTTGCACTACTATGTTCAGGACCCTGACCTTCGTAGCCATGAGGCAATAACATGGTAACCCCATTCATTCTATTCCATTTTTCTTCACCAGGAGCAATAAATTGATCTATCATAGTTTGGGCTCCATTACAAAAATCGCCAAACTGTGCTTCCCAAATAACCAATGCATTGGGATTTGCCATTGCATAACCATATTCAAAACCTAATACACCATATTCACTCAGCAAAGAATTATAAATATGGAACTTTTCTTGATTATCTTGAAAATGATTTAAACGATTATAAAATTCATCATTTACTTCATTTCTTAAAACTGCATGACGATGGCTAAATGTTCCTCTACAAACATCTTGACCACTCATTCTAACAATTTTATTTTCTACCAACAAACTAGCATAAGCCAAAAGTTCGCCTGTTGCCCAATCAATTTTATTTTCTGTTTGAAGTAATTTAATTTTTTCTTGAAGTAGTTTTTCAACTTTTTTTAGAGGAGTAAAATTTTCTGGCCACTTCATCAATCCATCAAACAACCTTTTTATTTCATTTTCTGAAAATTTAGTTTCTGGAGAAATATCAAAATCTGTAACAGTTGCTTTTCTTAAACTTTTCCATGACAATTCAGGTGGTTGATATTTATAAGGCAGGGGTTGTTGTTTTACTTCATCTAACCTTTCTTGCATATCCTCCCAAAACTTTTTCTCCATTTCTTTTGCCAATTCACGAGCATCTGATTCACCATTTTCAATTAAATAGCTGGTGTAAACTTCTCTTGGGTTAGGATGCTTATCGATTAAAGCATACAATTGAGGTTGAGTATATTTAGGATCATCTCCTTCATTATGACCATGTTTTCTGTAACACACCATATCGATAAAAATATCGCTATTGAATTTTTGACGATATAAAGTTGACATTTCTACACATTTTACAACAGCTTCAGCATCATCTCCATTTACATGTAATACTGGTGCTTGAACCATTGCTGCAATTGAAGTGCAATAATTAGAACTTCTTGCATCATCAAAATCTGTTGTAAACCCTATTTGATTATTAATTACAAAATGAATAGTTCCACCTGTGTAATACCCATTTAATTTACACATTTGTAAAACCTCATACACAATACCCTGACCAGCTACTGAAGCATCGCCATGTATTAAAATGGGAAGTATTTTATCGTAATCAGATTTATATAAAACATCTGCTTTACTTCGAGCAAATCCAAGCACCACAGGATCTACAGCCTCGAGGTGAGATGGATTTGGCATTAATTTTAGATGAATTGATTTTCCATCCATTGTAGTTACATCACTACCAAAACCCATATGATATTTTACATCTCCACTGCCCATAGTTTGATCTAGTTTGGCAGTGCCTTCAAACTCACTAAAAATTTGTTCATAGGTTTTACCCATGATATTGGCTAAGATATTTAATCTGCCTCTATGAGCCATGCCAATCACAACTTCTTCAACATCATTATTGGCTGCTGTATTAATAATGGCATCTAATGCAGCAATAGTGGTTTCACCACCTTCTAAAGAGAATCTCTTTTGACCAATATATTTTGTATGAAGAAATTTTTCGAATATGACCCCTTGATTAAGTTTTTCTAATATTCTTTTTCTTTTTTTGATGGATAATGGCTGTAGATTTTTAACTTCTAACTCATTTACCAACCAATCAATTTTATCTTGATCATTTATGTATTTATATTCTGCACCAATAGTACTTGTATATACTTTGTTTAAGTGGTTGAGAATTTTTTGCAAACTTATTTTACCAAGATTTAGAAAATTTCCTGCATAAAACTCAGTGTTTAAATCGGCACCCGACAAGCCAAAAAAAGCTAATTGCAAATTCGCTCCACGATCTTTTCTTTCACGTATTGGATTGGTTTTTGCAATTAAATGACCTTTGTTTCTATAGCCTAAAATCAATCTATATACAGCAATTTCTTTATTTAAATCAACATCAGCAATAGTTGTGGTTGTTGATGGAGATTTTACTTCCCCATTTTTATCAAAATTTGCAACGGCAAAATCAAACCCTTCAAAGAATTTTCTAAGGTCAACATCAACACTATCAGGATTTTTTTGAAAATCATGATACAAATTTTCTATAAAGCTGGGGTGCTGATTGGTGATGTAGGAAAAATCTTTCATTAACAAATTCGTTTCTGCTTAAAAATTGTGTGCAAATATCGTTTGTTTAAGTGGATATTTTTAAGCTTTTTAGAACAGAAATTAAACAATAAACAAAACAAAACTGATATTAAATATAAAAAAGATAAACTTTTTTGGTAAATATACAATTCAACTCCTTACTTTTGCCGTCCGAAAATAAAAAATTGAGATGGCAAATCATAAGGCAACAAAAAAAGATACTCGTCAGGCAGCATTACGAGTTGTTTTGCCATGGTAACGATTTCTATCTCTACGTTTTGCTGCCTGACGAGTATCTTTTTTTGTTGCCTTATGATTTGCCATCTCAATTTTTTATTTTCGGACGGCAAT
>JANPAT010000362.1:0-2146 GCA_031430075.1 Chitinophagaceae bacterium
GAAATGACGAAAAACTCCACGTCATTTCGAGTGAGGAACGAACGAGAAATCTCTTGAAAAAAAACCAACAGATTTCTCAGGCAAGAACCTTCGAAATGACGATGATAGTAGTTGCTATTGATTCGTATTTTTCACTTAGAGGATGGTGTCTCACCAACCTCAACAATTTTTTGATCTTGAATCAAACTTTTTATCTTTTCTAATTTTAAATCTATCCCTTTTTTTATTGCATCAGATGATGGTGCTATAAAAATAGTTGGCATAATGCCTCTTCCTTTTGGTCTGTTTTTATCCATCACTAATTTAAATAAAGGTAACCTTACATTTAGTTTGGTATTGGGTAAAATAATTTGTGGTATTAGCATGGCAGAATTACCATAAAATCCACCACCAGATTCTTCTCCAACAATAGTTACATTGTGTTGTTGGTATAAAGATGAAATGAACATGGTTGCAGCCGAAAATGTATATCCACCTTGAATTAGATACACACTGCCATTAAAATGATATGTTGTTTTAGGAGTAAAATAATGTGTTTCGTACCTGCGATTATGATACAAATCATCATCCATTTTTTTTGTACCAAATTGCATCATTAAATTATAGAGCCAAGCATTTTTTATATGTTTTTTGTAAGTTAAATTTCTGCTTGTTGCAGCAATAGTATCTCCAATTTTAAATGAAGTATCTTTTAAATATTTACTGAGCAACACAGATTTTTCAACACTTCCTCCACCATTTTCTCTAACATCAATTACTAAGTTTTTAATTTTATTCAGTTCAATAGTTTTAAAAGTTTGCCTAAAAAATTTTCTCAATTTGCCTTTACTAAAACTAGTTAATCTAATAAAAGCAGTTTGTAATGCAGTATCTATCGATAATGAACGAATGCGTAATAATTTTTCTGCTCTCGATGTTTTTATTACAACTTCTTTTTCTTTTTTCTTTGAAGAATCTTTTTTGGGGTTAAATACTTTAATTGTAGTAAACTGTTCTTGCCGATTGCTATCTAAGAAACCAATAGTATATAAACTATCTAACCCATAAATATTCTTATACCAAGCAGGAAAATTATTACTTAAAATCTGGCACTTAAAATTTAAACTATTACCATCTGTATGAATGTATTGAGTAATATTATTGATGATTTCTTTAACCGATTGTTTGTTGATGGATGTAATTATAGTTCCTCTTCTTAACATCGAATCTTCCAAATTATATCTTCCTAAAATCACCATGCTATCTTGCCAAACCTTTATAGATAAAGGAAATTGAGGGTATTTATATTTTTCGGCAAGTTGTACAAATTGTTTCGAAAAACGAACAGCAGTATGACCACATTTTATTTTATTCACTGCAGCAGCAATTTTATTTTTTGTTTCTATTTCAGTAAGTGAATCTTGTATGCTGTATAAAACTGAGTCAAAATAATAATTCATACTATCTTTTGCTGTATGCCAATACAATGATGGATGATTGGCTTCTAAAATTTGTTTAAGCGTTATCACATCTTCTCGAATTGCAGTAGCACTATATTTTTTATTAAAACTATATGAATTGTTTTTTGTAGCAACACAAGAATAAAATAAAAAAAGTATAGAGCAATACAGTAGCCATTTCAAATTCATTCAGCAATAATAATATAGATTTGGTTTTGTTTCTGTTTGAAGTATGAATACAATTAATTTTGAGTTATGAATAAAGTAGCCATAATAGTTGCAGGGGGTAGTGGTGTTAGAATGGGTTCAACAATGCCTAAACAATTTTTATTATTGAATGGGAAGCCAGTGTTGTATTACAGCATCATTGCTTTTTTACATGCTTTTGAAGATGTACAAATTATTTTAGTACTGCCAGAAAATTACATTGCCGAAGGAAAAAAAATAATCACCGAATATGGTTTACCACAACAAAAAATACAGGTTAAAGCTGGTGGTGCAACTCGTTTTCATTCTGTACAAAATGGATTAAAAGAAATAAAAGATGAAGCCATTGTTTTTATACACGATGCTGTACGATGCTTAGTCAGTGCCGATTTAATTCAACGATGTTATCATCAAACCATAGAATTAGGTTCTGCTATTCCAGCAATTACTGCAACTGATAGTATTCGAATGGAGAAAGAAAATTATCCAGAAGCAGTGGA
>JANPAT010000363.1:0-2331 GCA_031430075.1 Chitinophagaceae bacterium
CCCATCTAAAGTATAAGCAAAATCTGCTGAAAGCTTTTTCACATCAAGCTTTGCTGTGCCCATTCCAATTTCTTCATCAGGTGTAAATAAAATTTTAATTGTGCCATGTTCAACTTCTGGGTGTGCAGTTAAAAATTTTGCTACATCCATTATAATTGCAACTCCAGCTTTATCATCTGCACCTAATAATGTATTTCCACTTGCAGTAATAATATCTTTTCCAATATGATTTTTTAAGTAAGTATATTTATTAGTTGAAATTATTTGTGTAATATCATCGGGTAAAACAATATCTTTTCCATCATAATTTTTATGTAAAATAGGTTGCACATTTGTGCCACTACAATCTGGTGCAGTATCTACATGACTACAAAAACAAATTACAGGAATATTTTTTTTACTGTTTGATGGAATGGTTGCATACACATAGCCAAAATCATCTAATTCAACATCACTTAATCCAATTATTTTTAATTCATCAACCAATATTTTAGATAAATCTATTTGCTTAATAGTTGAAGGATGACTATTGCTTTGAGGATCACTTTGAGTATCGATTGTTACATATTTTAAAAACCTTTCGGCTACACTATGATGATAATTTGTTAGCATGTATTTAATTTATTCAGCAAATTAACAAATAGTTTTTTCAATTGCAGTTTTAGAATCTATTTTTGGCTAATTCTTTTTTTTATGACTACACCCATTATTTCAGTAAAAAATCTCACTAAAAAATATGGAGATTTTATTGCAGTATCTAATATTAGTTTTAATGTTTTTGAAGGTGAGATTTTTGGCTTACTAGGCCCTAATGGTGCAGGAAAATCAACTACCTTAGAAATCATTGAAACATTAAGAACAAAAACTAGTGGAAATATTACTGTTGCTGGTTTTGATTTAGATACTCAAGCAAATGAAATTAAAAAAATAATTGGTGTGCAATTGCAAAGTAGTGGGTTCTATCCTGGTTTAAATTTAGTTGAATTGATAAACTTATTTTGTGGATTATATAATGAAGAAGTGAATGCAGAAGATTTACTAGAACGTGTTAATTTAAAAGATAAATCTAAAGCCAAGTATAAAGAATTAAGTGGTGGACAAAAACAAAGGTTTTCTATAGCAACAACCCTTATTAATAAGCCAAAAATTATTTTTTTAGATGAGCCCACAACAGGCTTAGACCCACAAGCCAGAAGAAATTTGTGGGATTTAATTCAAACCATAAGAAGCACTGGTACAACTATTATTATTACTACTCATTATATGGATGAAGCAGAATTATTGTGTGATAGAGTTGCTATAATTGATCATGGCAAAATTATTACTATCGATGCTCCAGATACTTTAATAGATAATTTAGTTTCGAGTGGTTTTGAAAAACCAAAAATTGTAAAAACCGCAAATCTTGAAGATGTATTTATCAACCTCACAGGACATGCCATTAGAGAAGAGTAAAACCAAAGAATTTATTAGAGAATTAAGAGAAGCTTTAAGAAGAATTGAATAATTACATTTGGTTTGTAAATAACTTTTTCCCTTAACTTCAACAAATCAAATACCAACACGTTTATGAATATTAAATTTCGTTTAACTGTAATGAGCTTTCTGCAATTATTTGTATGGGGGGCATGGCTTATTACTATTGGCACTTATTGTGTAAATGCAAAGTATTGGTCGTTTCCTGAATTTGGAGCAATTTTTTCAACTCTAGCAATAGCATCTATTTTTATGCCTCCAATTATTGGAATTATTGCAGACAAGTGGATGAATGCTGAAAAGCTTTATGGCATTCTGCATATTTTATATGGTTTGGTTTTGTTTTATGTACCCTTTGTTGATGATCCCAATACCCTATACTATGTGATTTTAGTAGCAATGATTTTTTATATGCCTACTATTTCTCTTTCAAATTCTACATCCTACATTATTTTAAAGAAATTTGATTATGATGTGGTAAAAGTTTTTCCTCCAATTAGAGTTTGGGGAACTATTGGTTTTATTGTTGCCATGTGGATGACCAATTTATCTGGCAGTAAAGCCAATGCCAATCAATTTATCATAGGTGGTGTTGGTGCAATAATTTTAGGGCTATATGCTTTTACATTACCAAAATGTCCTCCTCTAAAATCTATTAAAGAAGATGCAAGCTGGACAGAACAACTTGGATTAAATGCATTTAAATTATTTGCAAATTATAAATTGGCATTATTCTTTGTTTTCTCTATGTTATTAGGTGCTGCACTACAACTCACCAATATGTATGGAGATCAGTTTTTAGATAGTTTTAAAAGTGTTCCAGAATATGCTGATTCGTTGGTTGTGAAATATTCT
>JANPAT010000364.1:0-4778 GCA_031430075.1 Chitinophagaceae bacterium
TAATAAAGTTTTCTTTATGTAAAGGAGTGCTGTTGTATAACCTCGCTTTCATCACTCCAAAATCTGTAGTAATTTCTATCACTGTTTCTTTATTTTGAGCAGTAGAAGTACTGCTTATAGAAAATAAAAAAATAAAAAATAAAAATTTGCTTATTAATTTCATGTTGGTCTAAAATGTACTGATTAAATTATTCCTTGTTGTTCAAAGTAAAGCAGAATGTGATCTTTTAAAAAGTTTTCCTGTTCAATTAATGATAAAGTAGGTAATTCTTTAAGCTGTGCAAAATGTGGCCAACCTTCTTCGTCTTTTAATTCTAAACTAAAATAGCCACTACTACTTAATACAGTGCAAACGGCTACATGCATTAAATCTTGCTTTTGCTCTTTGGTAATTTTACTGGTAATATAGCCCGTTTCTTGCATTCCAATTAAAAACAAAATAGCTTCTGTATCAGGTTTTTTTTCAAAACGAGCTATCAGTTTTGCTTCTAAGCTCCACCAGCGTTGTTGCAAATCGTCTGTAATATTCATATTGCAAAATTAAGCTTGCATGGCCTGTTAAACGCTATTCACATAAAAAAAATATTGCTATAAAAAAACTAAAATTATGCACAGTAAGTTTTATCACTTATTTAAATGACTACTTTACACATTAATAAAACATAATTTTGTAAACTCCGCCTTAGTTATTGTTTGCAAAAGAAGTTTAATTATACCCTAAATGAAAAAGTTTTTAACTTTTGCAAATTTATGCTTGTGGCTTTCTTTTTTTGCAACCCTACAAGCACAAAACATTACACCAAAATATGGAATAACTCTTTGTGGTGCAGAATTTGGCGAGCAGAATTTGCCTGGAAAAATTAATGAAGATTATACTTACCCTACAGCAACAGATATTGATTATTTTGTTTCGAAAGGTGTAGATTTAATTCAACTGCCCATTAAATGGGAAAGAGTACAGCATAATTTAGGCGAAGTATTAGATGCTGAAGAGTTAGGCTATATTAAAGCCTTTATTGATGAATGTAACTTAAGAAGAATTAATGTTACCATTGTTTTACAAAATTTTGGAAAATATAATAAAGATTGTGTTGAATATACTGTAGGAGAATCTGAAGTTACTGCTTGGCATTTGAAAGATTTTTGGATGAAAATGGCAGAAACCTTATCCGGCAAACCCAATATTTACGCCTATTCTTTAATGGCTGAACCTTCAAATATGAATTCTACTATTTGGTTTAATACTTTACAATATGTTATTGATGGTGTTAGAACAATAGATAAAAATACCCTACTGCTTATTGAAGGAAATAATTACTCAAATGCTTTTACCTGGTTGACTTTTAATGATGAACTTAAATGCTTACAAGACCCATCAAACAAACTTTTATTTAATGCACATTGCTATTTTGATAAAGATTTTTCTGGTAGATATAAAAAAATATTTGTTGAAGATGGGGCAAATGAATTTACAGGTGTTGAGCGTGTTAAACCTTTTGTAGAATGGCTGAAATTAAATAATTTAAAGGGTTTTGTGGGAGAATTTGGTGTGCCAAAAAACGATCAAAACTGGTTTAAGGTTATGGATAATTTTTTAGCGTATTTACATTCAAATAATATTGGTGGGTGTTATTGGGCAGCTGGTCAATGGTGGAAAGATTATCCTTTATCTATACAACCAGAAAATTTTAATGAGCAACCACAATTAAAATTATTTTCAAAGTACTTTAATAAAAATAAAGATGTAACAAGCCCCTCAGCTACTCAAATCTGGACCAGAGTATTTAACCAAAATAATTATAAAAATTTACGTTTAACCAACAGTTAAGTCAGCCCATTTTCTATTGCATATTTAGTAAGTTCAGAAACGCTGTAAAGTTCCATTTTATCAAAAATTCTTCTTTTAAAAGTACTGATAGTTGTTTTGCCTAATACAAGCTTATGTGCTATTTCTAAAGAAGACAATCCGTTGATTAAATATTTAAAAATTTCAAATTCTCTATCAGAAAGTTTTTGATGTAAAGGTTTATCAGTATTTTTTTGTTTTGCAGCTTTTATAATGGTTAGTACTTCATCTGAAAAATATTTTTTACCAGAAACAATTAATTGTATTGCTTCTACAATTATTTCAATTTTTGTATCCTTGTTTAAAAAACCATAAGCTCCAGCTCTATACACTCTAACTGCATATTCAATTGCATTGTGAATAGATAAAACTAAAATTGGGATATTAATATTTGCATGAATAATTTCTTTAATGGAATCTAATCCAGATTTTTCAGGCATATTAATATCCGAAATAATTAAATCGTATTTGTTTTTAATAGCAAGGTTTAACATTTCAACACCATTACTGGCTTCATCAAAATTTACACCAGGCAGCTCATCGGTTAAAATATCTTTTAATCCTCTTCTAAAAATGGCGTGGTCGTCTGCAATTAATATATTCATTTGATTCGATGTTTAATAAGCTATTTTAATAATAAAACTATTTACAAATTTTTGTATAATTACAGTAAATCAAAGAATTAATTTAAAAATTAATTTATTCTTATTTCTCCTATAACCCTTACTACAAAAGGCTTTTATTAAGTTATGTCTAAACTACAAAAAAAATTTGTTAATTTCCTACTCAATATTTATCGAAAAATATAATTGAACTCCATTTCCTGTATTGGTAATAACATTATATGTTCCCCCAATATTTTTTATTCTAGCTAACATGCTTAATGTGCCAATTCCGGTTTTATAATCTTCTGTTTTTGGAAAGCCCTGTCCGTTATCTGCTAATCTAAAAATTAAATGATGTTTATTTTCACTTATTCTCAAAAATATCTCAGTGCCAGAGGAATGTTTTTGAGCGTTATGAATAAACTCTTGAACTATTCTATAAATATTAATGGTAATAAAATTATTGGGTTCTGTAATGGCATTTATTTCGAGTGTATGTTTAATAGATGTTACTGTATTATTTACAGCAAACAAAGTTTTTAGAGCACCATATAAGCCTTCTAATTCAAGGTTAATAGGCATTAAATCGTAAGAGCATCTTCTAATATCACAGAGTGTACTATCAATTAAATTTTTGAGCTCATTAAACAAACTATTTTTTTGAAAAGCTTCTAATAAGATAGGATTTTCTCTTGCAACTTTTGTTGCGAGTAATTTAAGAGCCACTAAATTCTGGCAAACGCCATCGTGTAAATCAGTAGCAATTCTTTTGCGTTCTTTTTCTTCCGAATCTGTTGAAGCCCTAATGAGCTCTTCTTGAAATTGTTTTTCGATTGTAATATCTTTTCCAATAACTAAATAAGTGTAATCATAATCTTTACTAATCCCTTCAACCTTATTTATAACTAATCTAAACCAATTTATTGTAAGCGATTTTCCGAAGCCTTTTAACTCTATCGATACACTTTTTGCTGTTTGCCTTGCCTCAGTAAACTTTACTCGTAAATTTTCTTGAAACTCTGGAGTTATATGATTAAAAAAATCTATACCACCAGAATTTTCATGATCGTAATTTGAAAAGATAATTTTAAATTCGGGAGACAGCTGTGTTACAGAGACTGGAATATGATGAATAATAAAGTCAAGCTCTTTTTGTTTAATTTCTAATTCAAAATGTTTTTCTTTGATATCAGTAATATCTTGGATACAGCCTATAACTTGCATTTCGTTATTTTCATCTTTCCAATGATTACTGGATACACTTTTTATCCATTTGATTTTATTATCTATAATTAATCGAAATTCTGTTTCTATCATACCACCATTAATTATTTTATCCCATTCGGCTAAAACATGTTCTACATCATTAGGGTATACTTTTAATAAAATTTCCTCTTGAGAAAATGACTTGCTATAAGGTAGTCCTAAAATTTCTGATGCAATTTTACTTATATACGGTTTTAGAGTGGTTAAATTAATACCCCAACTTCCGGCTTTACCTTCTTTATGTGTAATTTCTATGTATTTATGTAATACTAGATTCTCAGTATGGTTATTAACTTTATTATTGAATTGTTTTTTTGTTGGACTAGTTGGCTTTTGAAAAAAAATAATCTTGTTTTTACTAACTACAATTTCTTGCACACGTTGTTCTAACATTATTTTTGTTTTAATCTTAAATAAAAATGCAGTGGGGGAACTTTTAGAACCAGTTTACAATAAACTGTATAAATAAACAACGCTGCAATTTAAACTTTATTTTATCCTAAGTTATGACCAAAATCACATTTTAAAAATTCGTAGAAGCCATACTACAAAGGAGTTTCAGATAATTTATGCACTTTATTCTACAAATAAAAAATGAATACTTTTTAATCGGCTGATTACTAGTGATTACTAGTGATTACTAAAATGACTTTGCTTATGTATATATTTTTTCTTAACTTGTGGTCATCAAAAATATTTTTATGGCCACTACTTATATTATTGTAATTGCATTAATTTTTATTTTCTTTTGGGGAATAAAAATTATTCGTCCCACACAAAGAGGGTTAATAGAACGTTTAGGTAAATATTCATCTTTTGCTAATCCTGGTTTTCATTGGATTATTCCAATAATTGATAGAATGTTTATTGTAAATGTTACCGAACAAATGGTAGATGCAGAACCACAAGAAATTATTACAAACGATAATTTAAATGCAAGAGTTGATGCACAAGTTTATTTTAAAGTAAAGTCGGATGAAGACAGTGTAAAGGGTTCTATTTATAATGTAAACAATTACAAATGGCAAATAGTAAACTTAGCCAGAACCACACTCAGAAAT
>JANPAT010000365.1:0-8401 GCA_031430075.1 Chitinophagaceae bacterium
CATTATCGTCATTTTAATGCTGCTGCTTTAATGGATGCTGCAAAAGGTTACGAAACACATTTATTAGAAGGAGGGAAGATGATGGTTACCCTTGCTGGTGCTATGAGTACAGCTGAATTGGGAATTTCATTTGCAGAAATGATTCGTCAAGGCAAAGTAGATATTATTAGTTGTACTGGTGCAAACCTTGAAGAAGATGTAATGAATTTAGTAGCACATTCTCATTATAAGCGTGTACCCAATTATAGAGATTTAACTCCACAAGATGAGTGGGATTTATTAGAAAATCATTACAATCGTGTTACTGATACTTGTATTCCTGAAGAAGAAGCTTTTCGCAGATTACAAAAGCATTTAGTAAAACAATGGAAAGATGCAGCGGCTGCTGGTGAAAGATATTTTCCTCACGAATTTTTATATAAAACTGTTTTAAGTGGTGAGCTAGAACAGTATTATGAAATTGATAAAAAAGACAGTTGGATAGTTGCTGCTGCTGAAAAAAATATCCCAATAGTTTGTCCAGGTTGGGAGGATAGCACAACAGGAAACATTTTTGCAAGCTATGTAATTAAAGGTGAGTTAAAAGCTGACCTTGTAAAAAGTGGTATTGAATATATGGTTTGGTTAACAGAATGGTACAGGGCAAATAGTGCAGGAAAAGGAGTTGGTTTCTTTCAAATAGGTGGAGGTATTGCTGGTGATTTTCCAATTTGTGTTGTGCCAATGATGTATCAAGATTTAGAGTGGCACGATGTTCCTTTTTGGAGTTATTTCTGTCAGATTTCAGATTCCACAACTTCTTATGGTTCATATTCAGGTGCTGTGCCTAACGAAAAAATAACTTGGGGAAAATTAGATATTAATACTCCAAAATTTATTGTTGAAAGTGATGCTACTATTGTCGCTCCTTTAATTTTTGCATGGATATTAGGTTGGTAAAATTTATATTTTGTTTTGAAAAAATCTGCAATTGTAATCGGCTCGGGATTTTCTGGTTTATCTACAGCTTGCTTTTTAGCTAAAGCAGGTTGGCAAGTAAAATTGATAGAAAAAAATGCTACACCAGGTGGTAGAGCAAGACAATTTTCTGAGTCTGGTTTTACTTTTGATATGGGTCCAAGTTGGTATTGGATGCCTGATGTTTTTGAAAGATTTTTTAATCAATTCAATAAAAAAGTTTCAGATTATTATCAATTAGAAAGATTAGATCCTAGCTATAAAATTTTTTGGTCAGATGATGAAACAGTTATTCCTGCTGACTTTGATGAGTTGAAAAAATTATTTAATTCTTTAGAAAAAAATGGAGCAGAGAATTTAGAATTTTTTTTAAAAGAAGCAGCTTACAAGTATAAAGTTGGGATTGAAAAATTGGTACATAAACCGGGACTTTCACTTACTGAATTTGCAGATTTTGATTTAATAAAAGGCGTATTTAAATTAGATGTGTTTACCAACATGAGTAAACATGTTTCAAAATATTTTACCAATCCAAAACTCAAACAGCTTTTAGAATTTCCTGTATTGTTTTTAGGAGCATTACCCAAAAATATTCCTGCCTTATATAGTTTAATGAATTATGCAGATTTAATTGGTGGCACTTGGTATCCTAAAAAAGGAATGTATTCTATAATTGATGGGATGTATAAACTGGCAAAAGAATTAGGGGTAGAATTTTGTTTTGATGAAGAAGTGTTGAAAATAAATGTTGAACATGGAATCGCAATTGAAGTTATAAGTCAAAAGTCAAAAACTAAAAGTGAAGAACAGAAAAATAATGAACAAGGAATATTGAATGATGAAGTTTTATTTACAACACTAAACTCCAAACAACAAACTTATAAAGCTAATGTAATTATTGCTTCATCAGATTATCATCATACAGAAACAAAATTACTTGAACCCAAATATCAATCTTATTCAAAAAAATATTGGGATACCAGAGTTATGGCACCAAGTTGTTTATTGTATTATGTTGGACTAAATAAAAAACTGAAAAACATTTTGCACCATAATTTATTTTTCGATACCAATTTCGATTTGCATGGTAAAGAAATTTACGATACAAAAATTTATCCAACAGACCCTATGTTTTATTTATGTGCACCATCAATAACTGATGATACTGTAGCACCAAAAGGTTCTGAGAATTTATTTTTCTTAATCCCAATTGCAAGTGGATTAGAAAATGATACTGAGGCATTGCGTCAAGAATATTTTGATAAAGTTGTAGAACGATTAGAAAATAGAGTAGGAGAGTCGGTTAAAGATTCAATTATTTATTATAAATCTTATGCCACCAGTAATTTTATAGAAGACTATCATTCCTTTAAAGGCAATGCTTATGGGCTTGCCAACACACTTTTACAAACTAGTATTTTAAAACCAAGCTGTAGAAGTAAAAAAGTAAAAAACCTTTTTTATACTGGTCAGCTAACTGTTCCAGGACCAGGAATTCCACCTAGTTTAATTAGTGGAGAAGTGGTAGCAGGTTTAGTAAATAAATTGTTTAAATAATTTTAAATGGTTCAAAAAATTTAAATTTCTGGGGTTATTTTCTAAATGCATAAATCAATTCATCTTCAAATACATTGTTTTTAAAAATTGTTTTGTACAATGTAGCCTCTAATGTAAATCCTGTTTTTTCCAGAACTTTTTGCGAGCCGATGTTTGTACCAAATGGTTTTGCAAAAATTCTTACAATATCAAAATTTTTAAAAGCATAATCTAGCATTTGTTGAACAGCATGGGTAATATATCCTTTACCCCAAAATTCTTCTCCAAGCCAATAGCCCAATTCTGCATTTTTACAATAAATATCTTGTTGTAAGTGAATGCCAATTCCACCAATAGCTTTTCCATTTAAATCAATGGCAAGTATGTTTGCAGGAGTATTCATTGTGGCCATATGAATAAATGCTTTTGCATTTTCTACAGTATAAGGATGAGGAAATTGATTCATCATGAATTTAGCAATATTGGCATTATTAGCAATTCTCGATAAATGTTCAGCATCATTGATGTGCCAAGGTCTTAGAATAATTTCCATTAAGAATGTATTTTATGTAATACTAAATATGTAATAATTGATAATGCAAGAATTAAAACAATAGCAACAATTGCCCAAAAATTAAACTGTGATTTATAATTAGTTCTTCTCTTCTTTTTCGATGCTGTGTATTGTTTTAATTGTTTATTTAAATCATCAACGTAATGATTAATTTTACTATTATCTTTTAATTGCTGTAAGCCTTCAACAGCATCATTTAATAGTGCAGAATCAGCCATTTCTTTTTCGAATGCATGAGCTTCCTCACTTGTAAGATTTCCTTCAAGATATTGTAACAATTTTTGTTCTTCAATATTTATTTTAGAATTACTCATGATTTTTAATACTCTTTTTTTCCATCAAAATTTTTAAATTCCTTTTTCCATTTTGAATAAAACTTTTTACTTGTAATAAAGTAAAGCCTGTATGTTCACATACTTCCTGATATGATTTTTTTTGTAAGTAAAACATTTGAATACATTCTTTTTGACCCTTATTCAATTCATCAATTGATGCTTCTAAAATATTCAGTTGTTCTTCTTTTAACAATAATTCTTCTTTTTTATTGTTGTCCTCTTCAACAACTGAAACACTATCAAATTCTAAAGTAATGTTTTTATTTCTTAAAAGCATTAAACAATGATTTTTTGCAACCATGTAAATCCAACTTTTAAAATAAGTGATTTTGTACTTTGGAATTTCAGTTAAAGATTTTAAAAAAACTTGTTGCACAGCATCTCTTGCTTCTGTTTCATTTTTTAAATATTTCAAACAAGTACCCAACAGTAAAAGTGTATATCGTTGTAACAAAATTCCTAAAAGCTCATTATCATTATTTTGATAATAGAGCTCAAGCAATTGAGCATCAGTAATATGTTCTAACTGTTTTTGGTTCACAATTTATAAGATGATAACTTAAAGATGCAATTAATATTAAATTACACAAATTATTTGTTGAAGTTGTAACATATTTTTGTAATTATTATGCAAGAACAAGAATGGTTTAAAGATTGGTTTAATTCGCCTTACTATCATTTACTATATAAAAATAGAGATGAGGTTGAAGCCATAGCATTTATACAAAGATTAATTCAACACCTCAATCCAAAGAAAGACTCTAAAATTTTGGATATTGCCTGTGGCAAAGGAAGACATAGCAAAGCCTTAGCTGATATGGGTTTTGATGTTACTGGAATAGATATTTCTTCACAATCTATTGAAGAAGCTAAACAGTTTGAAACAGAAAATTTACATTTTTTTCAACAGGATATGAGGGTAAATTTTAAGAAGAATTATTTTGATTTTGCTTTTAATTTTTTTACCAGTTTTGGGTATTTTAAAAATCAAGAGGAACATCAAGCAGCCATTCAAACGATGACGAGTTGTTTGAAATTGGGAGGGATTTTAGTGATAGATTATTTAAATGTGCATTACGAAGAAACACATTTTGAAAAATTGGTTGAAAAACAAATTGAAGATTATTTATTCATTTCAACAAAATGGCATACAGATACTCATTTCTTTAAACAAGTTCAAGTTGCTGATACAAAAAATGGATTACCAAGACATTTATCTACAGAGCGTGTGGCTAAATTTAATTTAGGCGATTTTAATGAAATGCTTTCACTAGAAAATATGCAAATACAAGAAGTATTTGGTGATTACGCACTTGGTAGTTATGATGTTCATCAATCTCCAAGAATGATTATTGTTGCTAAGAAAGTAGCTTAATTAAACAATTGTTTTAAGCTGTTCAACTACTTTATCTACCTCGTTCTTTGTATTATATTTACTAAACGAAAACCTTACTGTTACTTCGTTTGAGTTAGGTTTTAAAGTTTTGATTACATGGCTACCAGCATCTGCACCACTGGCACAAGCACTTCCTCCACTAGCACATATATTATGAATATCTAAATTAAACAACAGCATTTCACTTTTTTCTGTTTTCGGAAAATTAACACTCAATAAAGTGTATAAAGAATTATTTTTCGGATCTCCGTTAAAGCTCACAACTGTAAAATTATTTTGCAATTGCTCCATTAAATACATTTTTAAAGCATAAATGTGTTCTTTATCTTTCTCATAATTTGCAGTTGCCAATTCTAAGGCTTTTCCAAAACCAACAATGCCATATAAATTTTCAGTTCCTGCTCTCATGTTTCTTTCTTGAGAACCTCCATTGATAAATGGTTTTATTTTTATGTTTTCATTAATGTATAAAATACCAACACCTTTTGGACCATGAAATTTATGACCAGCTCCTGTAATAAAATCTACTGGGGTGTTTCTTAAATCAAAAGGGAAATGACCAACAGTTTGTACAGTATCGCTATGAAAAATAGCATGGTGTTGTTTACATAAATTACCAACTGCATGAATATCGAACATATTGCCAATTTCATTATTGGCATGCATTAAAGTAACCAAACATTTTTCATTACAATTTTGTAAAATTTCTGCTAAATGAGTCATATCAATATGACCATTTGGTAAGATGTTTACATAACTAAGTTTTATGTTTTCTTTTTTATGCAAATATTCTACAGTGTGCAATGTTGCATGATGTTCAATTGGAGAACTGATGATATGTGTACATCCTAAATCTCTAATGGCAGCACAAATGGCTGTGTTACTACTTTCTGTACCACCACTTGTAAAAAATATTTCAGCAGGATGAGCATGTAAAATTTTAGCAACAGATTTTCTTGAATTTTCTATTGCCATTCTACTTTCTCTGCCATAACTATAAATGGAAGATGGATTTCCAAAATTATTAGTTAAATAAGGCATCATAACTTCTAAAACTTCAGCATCTAAAGCAGTTGTAGCAGCATTATCGAAATAAATTCTTTCTTTCAAAATAAAAATTTATATTAAACAATTTATAAAGCAATTAGTGAACAGGTTTGTAATATTTTTTTAATATTTCTGGCATAATAGCTTTTAAATCTGCAATTCTTCTTTCATCAGAAGGGTGCGTACTTAAAAATTCAGGAGGTTTAGCTCCACCTTGTTGCGACATTCTTTGCCAAAAAGGAATTGCCTCTCTTGGATCGTAATTTGCTAAAGCTGCAAACATCAATCCGTATTTATCGGCTTCCAATTCATTATTTCTGTTAAATGGTAGTATGTAACCTAAATTACTACCCAAGCCGTATGCAGTATTAAATAAGCTCTGAGTTTCTTGAGGTTTATTTTGCATGGCTACAGATAAAGCTACACCTCCTAATTGTTGAATTAAACCCTGACTCATTCTTTCACTACCATGTTTTGCTAAAGCATGTGCAATTTCATGACCCATTACTATTGCTAAAGCAGTTTCATTTTGAGTAACTGGTAATAAGCCTGTATAAACAACAATTTTTCCTCCTGGCATACACCAAGCATTAACACTTTTATCTTCTACCAAATTAATTTCCCATTTATAACCTGCTAATTCATCGCTCAAATTATTTTTTTGATAATATTGAGTAATGGCGTTTATTAATTTGTTACCTGCTCGTTGAACCATCAATGCGTTACTGTTGGAACTTGCTTGTACTACTTTATTAGTATTTATAAAGTTTGAATACTCTGCAAGTGCCATTGCTTGCACTTGGCTTTCAGGTACTAAGCTTAATTGATTACGGCCTGTTATTGCATTTCTTTGGCAAGCAATAAAACTACTTACAATAATAAAAAGAAATATAATTTTTTTCATAGGTTAGGTGACGTTTTTAATAAAGCCGTCAAAATTTTTAAAACCGATTATTTTTTTTGATATAAAACCTTCTGCAAAACTCACGCCAATGTGCTTTCCTAAGATCATTCCTTTAGCTTTTGTTGATTCTAAAAATAAAGGAGATGAAATATAAGTGGCCGGTTCTGTTGAGTTTTCATCATAAAATTGAGTAGCATAACATAAAATGGCTTCTAATTTTTTATCATGAAATTCAGTAATATCAATTACAAAATCTGGTTTCAAATATCTGTCCTGTATATAATGAAACACATAAGTTGGTCGGTGTACTTTTTGTAAATTACCATTACTATCTTTTGTTTCAATTTTTCTCAAGCCACTTAAAAAAGCAGCATCTGCAACTAAAGCTGCACTTCGTCCATGATCTGGATGCCTATCTTCTGGAGCATTACACAAAACAATTTCGGGTTGATATTTTCTAATGATTTGAATTATTTTTTTTTGATGCGTTTCATCATTCTTAAAAAAACCATCTGCCATTTTTAAGTTTTCTCTTACATCAACTCCCAAAACCTTTGCTGCATTTTCTGCTTCAACTTTTCTGGTGTCTGCAGTTCCTCTAGTTCCTAACTCACCTTGAGTTAAATCTATAATTCCAACTTTTTTACCTTGTGCTATAGATACTAATAAAGTACCAGCACAACCTAATTCAACATCATCGGGGTGCACGCCAAAAGCTAGTATATCTAATTTCATCATCGTAATGCAAAAGTAATCAGTAATGAGCAATAAAAAAGTCCTACCAAAAATGCTAGGACTTTGTATAATTTTTTAAAAAGAGAATTAGTCTTTTTTAGCGTAACGTTTTTTGAATTTATCAATACGTCCTGCTGTGTCAACCATAACATTCTTACCAGTATAAAACGGGTGAGAAGTATTAGAAATCTCTAATTTAATTAAAGGGTATTCGTTTCCGTCTTCCCATTTAATTTTTTCTTTTGAATATGCTGTAGATTTACTTAAAAATGAGGTTTGATTACTCATATCTTGAAACACAACAAATCTGTAACTTTCTGGATGGATACCTTTACGCATAATTTTTGTTTTAGGCTGTACGCCTGCCCGTTCAGGCGGGGATTTTGCCGTACAATTTTAAAATAAGGTTGCAAAAGTAAGGGGATTGATGCAATTAATGTAGAGAAATTTCAAATTTGTTGCAGTATTTGATAAGTTTTCTGTGCAATATTTCCCCAATAAAAATGTTTGAAAAAAGATGCTGAAGTTTGAATAGTAGTATCTGCTGTAACAATAAGTTGAGAAAATTCTTCCCATTGATCATCTTCAACTAACAATAATTTACCATTCAGCATTTCCAAAGGAATTCCAATAGCACCAGATTGGGTCGAAATAACTGTTGTGTTATTGGCAAGTGCTTCTATTACTTTTGTTTTAATTCCACCACCATCTACAACTGGATTTATAAAAATATCTGCGGCTTTAAAATACATAGAAATATCATCTACTAAACCACAATACATGATGTTAGGTTCATTGGTAAGTTGATTAAATTTTTCAGGTAAATCTTTACCACAAATCAATATTTTATATTTAAAATTCGAATGCTTTTGTAATAAAGGATTTATATAATTAACAATATTTTCAATTGCATTGAT
>JANPAT010000366.1:0-2317 GCA_031430075.1 Chitinophagaceae bacterium
CTACCAAAAAATTTAAACACAATTTACTTTACCAATAGTGGTGCAGAAGCTGTTGAAGGTGCTATGAAATTGGCAAAACGTGTTACAAACAGAAGTAAAATTATTTGCTTCAACAAATCATATCATGGTAGTACACAAGGGGCTTTAAGTTTAATGGGAGATGAATATTGGCGACAATCGTTTAGACCACTTTTACCAGATATTTTTCATTTTGATTTTAATAGTGATGAAGCTATTGATGCCATTGATAATACCACTGCATGTGTTATTGTTGAACCTGTTCAAGCAGAAGCAGGAGTAATACAACCTAATTTAAAATGGTTGCAAGCACTAAGAGAAAAATGCAATGAACATTGTGCTTTATTAATTTTTGATGAAATACAAACAGGCTTTGGAAGAACTGGAAGTTTATGGGCTTTTGAACAATATCATGTTGTGCCTGATGTTTTGTTATTAGGAAAAGCTTTAGGTGGTGGAATGCCTTTAGGAGCATTTATCTCTGATCAAAAAATGATGAATACATTAAGCTATAACCCAGTATTGGGGCATATTACAACCTTTGGTGGGCATCCTGTAAGTTGTGTTGCAGGTAAAGCTGCATTAGAAGTTTTATTAGAAAATAATTTGATACCATTTGTAAAACAAAAAGAAAAAATACTTGTAGATAATCTTGTTCATTCAAAAATAAAACAATTAAATACTGCTGGATTATGGGCTGCTATTGAATTAGAAAGTTTTGATGTGGTTAAATCTGTTGCAAAAATTTGTATTAAAAATGGATTAATAACCGATTGGTTTTTGTTTGCCGATACGAGTTTAAGAATTGCTCCACCATTGATTATTACAGTAGAAGAACTTATTACACTTTGCAATATTGTTACAAAAAGTATGGATGAAATATATGCATAAAAAAGCCTCGTATTTTTTACAAGGCTTAGAAATCAATTGAATTTTTTCTTATCGTCCATCACCATCTAACAAGTTTCCAATACCGCCTAAAATACTTCCTTCTTCTCTTCTTCTTGTAGTTCCATAAGCTAAAATTCGAGAAGCTAACCTGCTGATAGGTAAACTTTGTATCCATACTTTTCCTGGACCTCTTAATTGTGCAAAAAATAACCCTTCGCCACCAAAAATGGTATTTTTAATTCCGCCTACAAATTGAATATCATAATCAACAGTTGCAGTAAAACCAACAATACAACCTGTATCTATTTTTAATATTTCGCCTGTTGCTAATTGCTTTTGTTGCACATAACCACTGGCATGTAAAAAAGCCAATCCATCTCCTTCAAGTTTTTCCATAATGAATCCTTCGCCACCAAATAAGCCTGTACCAAGCTTTCTTTGAAATTCAATTCCAATAGAAACACCTTTTGCTGCACATAAAAAAGCATCTTTCTGACAAATTACTTTTCCGCCCAATTCCAATAAATCCAATGGAACTATTTTACCAGGATATGGTGAAGCAAAACTTACTTGTTTGATACCATGAGAAACATTGGTAAAAGCCGTCATAAATAAATTTTCTCCTACCAACATCCGTTTACCTGCATTCAGTAATTTATTAAAAATGCTTGAGTTGTTTTGCTGACTACCATCACCAAACATGGTTTCCATTTGAATGCCATCATCCATCATCATAAAAGCACCTGGCTCAGCAATTGCAGTTTCTTGAGTGTCAAGCTCAATTTCTACATATTGCATTTCTTCGCCATAAATTTTATAATCTATTTCATGATTTCTACTCATAACATTTTATTTAAATATTAAACAATAATAGTACAGTTCTAACTTAATAAAAACTAGAATTATAAATATGGAAAATGGCTGTGATGATTGGCTTTATTGAAGTTTAAACTATTTCCCATACTTCTCTACCACGTAATAATTTATCTAAATCGCCTTTGCCTTTCGCTGTAATCACTTCTTCTATTTGCATAGCCATTACATCTTCGTAACAAGCTCTTTCTGTTTGATAAAAAACACCAAATGGTCGTGGTAAATGATATGTATTTTGAGGATTATCAAACATTCTTACCAATGTTTGGGCTTTATAAAAATCTTTTTCATCATGAACCCATAAATCATCGGCATTAACGCCATTATCTAATTCTACAACAATAGGTTTAAATCCATCAAGCTTAATGCCTTTATCTTTATTAGCTCCAAAAACCAATGGCTGTCCTTGTTCTAAGAATAATGCCTCATCTGCTTTTGAAGATTTTTCTGTAAATACTGCAAAAGCATCATCATTAAAAATATTACAGTTCTGATAAATTTCTACAAATGATGAGCCCTTATGTTGGTTAGAACG
>JANPAT010000367.1:0-2559 GCA_031430075.1 Chitinophagaceae bacterium
TTTACAGGTGCAAGTATTAATGCGGATACTAAAAGTGGTACTAATACAATACATGGTACTGCTTTTTATAAAAAAAGAGATCAATCTTTGGTTGGTAAAAGCACTATAAAAGGTCAAGATAATGTTGTTACAAACAATTTCGATGTTAAACAATATGGTGTAAGTGTTGGAGGACCAATTATTAAAAATAAATTATTCTATTTTGCTAACTATGAAGCAGAAAGAAGAACAGATCCAGGAGTTACATCTGCAATGATTTTAAATAATACCATTTCTGCAACTCAAAGAACTGAATTAACTGATTTATCAACTTTTTTATCAACTAAATTGGGTTACGAAACAGGCGGTTTCAATAACTATAGTTCTTTAACTACTAGTGATAAAGCAGTTGCAAGATTAGACTGGAACTTCAGCGATAAACACAAAATAAGTATTCGTGGTAATTACTTACGTTCTGCAAGAGATGTGCCTATTAGTAATTCAAACGCAATTGGAGGATCTCGTAACAGTAATAATTCTGTTAGTTATGCTAATTCACGTTATGAAATACACAATGATATTACAGGAGTAATTGCACAAATTAACAGCAGATTTAGTAATAAAGTAAGCAATGAAATTACGTTTGGTTACACAGCAAATAGAGATTACAGAGCTGTAAAAGGGAAAGCATTTCCAACTGTTGACATTCAAAACGGAAGTAATCAAACATTTACTACTTTTGGTGTAGATCCTTTCACTCCTAATAATGTTTTGAGCACTGATACATGGCAATTTAGCGATAACTTAACTATTTATAAAGGGAAACACACGGTTTCATTAGGGTTAAGTTTTGAAAGCTTTACCTATACTAATGGTTTTACGCCACGTATTAATGGTATTTATACTTACAATAATGTTGCAGATTTTTATTCTGCTGCAAATTCTTATTTAGCAAATCCAAGTTCTACAACTAGCCCTGTTGCTTTAAAAGGATACTCAGCTACATTTAGCAACCTGCCAGGTGGTATGCCTTGGTTAGTTACAACAAAAGCAAGAACTATTGGTTTTTATATTCAAGATGAATTTGATTTAAATAGTAAATTTAGTTTAACATATGGTGTTCGATTCGATATTCCATTCTTCGCTAATAACGGATTTACAAACACTGAAGTGGATCAAATGAGTTTTGTTAATGAAAAAGGTGCTGCAACTAAATTAAGTACATCAAAACTTCCTGGTTATAAACTAATGATTAACCCAAGAGTTGGATTTAACTACGACATGAATGGTGATAAATCAGTTCAAATTCGTGGTGGTGCTGGTTTATTTACTGGTCGTCCTCCTTTTGTATACATTAGCAATCAAATGGGTAATAATGGGGTGTTAAATGGAGATGTTAACTATACTGGTGCTTTTGGTACAGGTTTACCAGGTGGTGGCCCAACAGCAACTCAAATTCCTTTTAACCCAGCAACACCTGCTAAACTTCCACAAAATTTAGCACCATTGGTTCCTGGTACTCCTGCTTCTTCGTATAATATAGCAACAACTGAAGAAAGATTCAGATTTCCACAAGTTTTCAAAGCTAACTTAGCTGTTGATGCTAAATTGGGTGGTGGTGTTATCGGTTCTGTTGAAGGATTATTTACTCAAAGCGTTAGCAATATTTTTTACTATAATGCAAACTTAAAACCATCAACTACAAACTTTGCAGTTGGACCAGATAATAGACCAAGATTTGGTGCTGTTGCTAATGGTACTTTAAATCCTGCAACAAATACAATGTCTGGTGTAACTACACCTGCAGTAAGTAATATCAGAATTAATTCTAAATTATCTGATGCAATTGTAATGAAAAGTGGAACTTTTGGTGGTGGATTCATGGGTACTTTAAAATTAGAAAAACCACTTAAATCAAATGGTTTTGGTTGGATGGTTGCATATAACTTTGGTTATACTCGTGATTTTGAATCAGCTGGTTCAATTGCTTCATCTAGCTGGACTGGTAAAAGATCTGTAAGAGGTAACAATGATCCAGATATTTCTTTTAGTGATAACGATACAAGAAACAGATTAATTGGTAATTTAAATTACAGAAGAGAATTAAGCAAAAATGTAGCCATTGGATTTTCAATATTCTATCAAGGAAGCAATTGGGGTAATTTCTCTTACACCTATAATGGAGATATGAATGGAGATGGTGTAAATGGTAACGACTTAATGTATATACCTACTGCTGCTCAAGTTCAAACTATGAAATTTGAAACATACACTGTAAACAGTGTATCTCAAACTCAAGCAATGCAAACAGCAGCACTTGAAGCCTTTATTTCTCAAGATAAATATTTAAGTAAGAAAAGAGGGGATTATGCAGAAAGAAATGGTGTAATAATGCCAGTTGTAAATCGTTTTGATGTTTCTGCTGTTGTTGAACTTTTCAAAAACATTGGTAGTAATAAACATACTATTCAATTACGTGCTGATATCTTCAATATTGGAAATTTAATCAATCCACAATCAGGAGTATCTTATGTAATTAATCAAGCTTCTCCATTATCATTTAGAGCAATTGATAATACA
>JANPAT010000368.1:0-1547 GCA_031430075.1 Chitinophagaceae bacterium
TGTGGAATAAGCATTTAAAGGCAAATATGTAGAAAAAACACTGGTACCAAATGATGAAATTTCTGGTTTTACTCTTCCATCTTGAACAGGTCCAAAACTACTGGAACCTGAAATGGCCTCAGTTGTGGTAATATTAGCAACCAATAAATTGTTTTTTGCTGGTTTTCCACTGCCAGTAATTGTAGACCAACCACCCGAACAACTACTCTGAGAATTTCCTGAAGAGTGCACGTGTAAATGATAATTGTAATTATTTAAATTAATATCAGTACTCCTACTTCTACTGGCATAGGTAACTCCAGAGCCACTTAAGCCACAAGTAGCTGAACCTCCATAAGAGTGATTACTTACTAATAAATTGTATAAAGGAATAGCACTAATCATTTCAGATTGTATATCTCCATTAAAATCAAAAGAATAAATTTGAGCATTAGGTGCCATACCCCTTGCTCTTTGGTCTATTAAACCTCTTCCACCCATAATACCTGCAACATGAGTAGAGTGATCGCTTGCAGCTGATGTTTCAATTAAATTCAATCTGCCTGTTGGTGAAAAGTCTAAATGTGGACTCACTTCTCCTCCATCCCAAATACCCATACTAATACCTTCGCCTTTTAAATTTCTTAATCCATCATTTAAAATATTAGCTCTGTGTAAAGTTCTTCCTAAAATATTTTCTAACTCATCTGGTGGATCAATAGGCTCAACCCATTGTACAAAAGGCATTGCAATAATCTGATTTAATTTATTTATTGGTACTCGTAAGACAAAAGATCTAAACATTGGAGCTTCTTTCACAATTATTGACCCAGTATTTTGAATTACTGCTTCAATTTTATTAATATTTATTTTTTCATATGTAATTATAGTAACATCTGCATATCCAAATTGTTTTACTGAATGAGCTGGCAATGTTCCATTCAATACATCAGGTATTGTTTTTTGCACACTTGATAATTGAAAAACACTTCTTACATTATTTTGATTTAATGCATTTAAATTAAATGTATGATCTATTGAAGCAGTGAAACATAAATTGGGTATATAATCAATTAGAACAATACCTGCTTGTTGTAGTTTTAATTTTTCGGAATCTGTTGGTAGTTGGTTAAACTGTAGAATTAAGTAATATTTATTTTCAAACAAGCTATTAGAAAAAACAATGTTTTCTTTAGTTAATGAATTAATATTTTGTTCTGGTATAAATGTTCCAAACTTGAGTTGAATTGTATAATCAGAATTTTTTTGAGCAGAAGTAGTAGTTGCAAATGCAAAGCAAAAAATTAATCTGAAGGCTAGGGTAAATAATTTTTTCAAGTGATTTTATTTATTTTTAAAAAAATGTAGGTTGCAAAATACCTAAAATAAGGTTAAGAAGAACCAACGAATTACATTTTTTTAAAATAAATAGGCTTTTTTAATATGAAATGCCTGAAACATACTCTTAAAATAGATTGAGAGTAATTAATTTTATTAGCAATAAATCAATTTTCAAATTCAAAAATTTATTACAATAAAAAAAGGATAATTTTTAATAGTAACAAAAA
>JANPAT010000369.1:0-8423 GCA_031430075.1 Chitinophagaceae bacterium
CCAACAATAATTATATAGATAATGGATTTTGGATGGGCTATAAATGGATTGAACCAAAAAAATGGTACAACAGGTTAAACTTTAATTTTAATATTTATTACTCTACACGTTTAAAACCTTGGGATTATCAATCGTTAGGAATTAATACAAATATTAATGGCCAACTTAAAAATTTATGGAACGTTGGCATTAATATATACACAAACCCTAAAAGCAATGATTTTTATGAGCCACGTAAAGGAGGATATGTATTTAAACGCCCAGGAAGTTGGGGTATGGGTTTTTGGTTAAGTACTAACCAAGCAAAAAAGTATTCTTCAAGTTTTCGGTTATTTACAGCAAACCGCCCTAGTTTAAAAGGTTTTGGTTACACTACATCATTATACAATCAATTTAGATTTAATAATAAACTTTCTGTAGGCTTAAATAATTTTGCGGATATTACAAATAATGGAATTGGCTTTGCTTTTATGGATGCCAATAATAATGAACCAGTGATTGGATTAAGACAAGGAGTTACTTTAGAAAACACATTAACTGTTAAGTATAATTTTACTAATAAAATGGGATTAATATTTAGGGCAAGACATTATTGGAGTAAAGTAGGATATGAAAATTATCAAACTTTGCATAGTGACGGCTCTTTAACAGCATTAAATACCACTCAAATTGGAGATGCAAACTTTAATGCATTAAATATCGATATGACTTATACCTGGCAATTTGCTTTGGGTAGTTTTATTACATTTAATTGGAAGGATTTTGGAAGTTATGATGCTTTAGAGAGCAATTATTTTGATAATTTTAAAAGAACAATTCAAGCTCCTCAAAACAATAATTTTTCAATAAAAATTATATACTTTTTAGATTATTTAAATATCGTAAAGAAAAAATAGTTTTAACATGCTTTAATAATTCTTTCTTTTTCTTGCATGTCATTTATTATTTGAGTTTGGAAACCTTCATTTAAAAAAATTGCTGCAGTTTCATTTCCTAAACTTTCATTTATTTCAACATAAATTTTTCCTTGCTTTTTTAAATGTTTTTTTGCAAAAGTTACAATTTTTTTATAAAAAATTAATGCATCATCATTTGGTACAAATAGTGCTATATGTGGTTCGTAGGCCAAAACATTTTGTTGCATAGTATGTTGTTCTAAATTTTTAATATAAGGTGGGTTGCTTACAATAATATCATAGTTTTCTAATTCAATCCAAGTATCTTCATTTAAAAAGTTAACTTGTTTAAGTTCGATAGTTTGTTGCAGGTTTTCTGAATTTTGATGAGCAACTTGTAATGCATACGAACTGATATCAATTGCTGTGACATTTGCAAACGGTAGTTTATTTTTTAAACTAATTGCAATGCATCCAGACCCAGTACCTATATCTAATATCTCTACTACTTTATTATTGTTTTCTTTTGCTATTAATTCTACTAATTCTTCAGTTTCTGGTCTGGGTATTAATACATGTTCATTAACTAAAAATTTATTTCCACAAAACCATGCATAACCTAAAACTTGTTGTACGGGTTTATGTTGTTTAAGTCGATGAAGATAATTTTCTAATAAATGAATTTGATGTGGTGTAAGCTCTGATTTATCTGCAATTAATCTTTGGGTTTGGTTTAGCTGTGTAATTTCCTCTAAAACTAAGTTTGTAATTTGTTGTGCCTCTCTTAAACTATAAATAGTTGAGAGCTGTTCGTAAAAATATTTCGAAGCTATTTTAAAATTCATGAACATCAAAGATAATATCCTTCATAATCTTTGTTTCTTTGTTACTAAATAATTGTGCATGTTTACTTTGAATTTTAAAAATGAAGTTGTAGAATTCAACCAGCCAATTGTAATGGGCATTATCAATACAACACCTGATTCTTTTTATGCAAGAAGTAGACAACATAATATTGACGAAGCATTATTTGTTGCTGAAAAAATGCTGAACGATGGAGCAACAATTTTAGATGTTGGTGGACAAAGTACACGCCCAGGAAGTGATAGCATAAGTTTGGATGAAGAATTGAAAAGAGTTATTCCAATAATTGAATCTATACATCATAAATTTCCTAGTGCATTTATTTCAATAGATACTTTTCAATCTACAGTAGCACAACAAGCAGTGGCTGCTGGTGCTGTAATGGTAAACGATGTTAGTGGCGGTAATTTAGACAGTGAAATGTTTTTAACTGTTGCTAAGCTTCAAGTGCCATATGTCTGTATGCACATGAAAGGAAATCCTCAAAACATGCAAGCACAAGCAGTATATGACGATGTAGTTAATGAAGTGAAAAATTATTTTGTTGATAAAATTGCTGCATGTAACAAAGTTGGTTTGAAAAATATTATTATTGATATTGGATTTGGTTTTGCTAAAAATACAGATCAAAATTTTACACTAGTAAAAAACCTGAAACAATTTCAAGGGCTGCAAAAGCCAATATTATTAGGTGTTTCAAGAAAAAGTAGTATTTATAAAACCTTAGGAATTACAGTTGATGATGCTTTAAACGGTACAACTGTTTTAAATACAATTGGAATATTAAATGGAGCAAATATTTTGAGGGTGCACGATGTTAAGGAAGCTGTAGAAGTAATTAAATTAGCTCAAAAATTTATTTAAAGAGAAGTTATTTTTTTCCAAGTTTTATAAACTTCTTCCTGATTTATTTCTGTTGAAGGTGGATCTGTTAAAGGTTCACATGCTCTCCAATTTTCTTGCATTTGTTTTGGTAAAGACTGATACAATTTTGTTCCTTCAGTTTTCCATTTAATCATTTCATCACTAACTTCTTTTATTTTTTTTGCAGGATTTCCTACTATTAAACTTCTTCTTTCAAAAACTTCATCTTGTTTTATAAAACACAATGCACCAACAATACATTCATCTTCTATCACAACATTATCCATAATTACACTATTCATTCCTATCAAACAATTTTTACCAATTGTTGCACCATGTATTATAGCTCCATGCCCTATATGGGCACAGGTTTTGAGTAAAGTGGTTACACCCGGAAACATGTGAATGGTGCAATTTTCTTGAACGTTACAACCATCTTCAATAATTATTTTACCCCAGTCGCCTCTAAGTGCTGCCCCTGGACCAACATACACATCTTTACCAATAATTACATTACCAGTTACACATGCTTGTGGATGTATAAAAGCAGTGGGATGAATAATTGGAATAAATCCGTTAAAAGAATAAATCATTTAAATATAATTAGTCTACAAGTTTTTTATTTGTTCTAAAACAATTGCCTTTAAAATGGGCAACTTGTTCTTTATTTTGATTGAAAATGGAAATAAGATAAAGTCCAGTGCTTCTACCATTATGAATTTCTTTAGCTTCAGCAATTAATGTATCTCCAGTATTAACTGCTTTAGTAAAATTGATTGATGTATCAAGTGCTACCGATAAATTATTTCTATTATTACAAGCAAATGCAAAAGCACTATCTGCTAAACTAAATGCAATACCTCCATGAGCAATGCCAAATCCATTAATCATTTCAGCTCTTACAATCATTTTTATTTTGCTATAACCTTCTTTCACTTCAAGTACTTCAATTCCTAACCACTGACTAAATTTATCGTGTAACATCATGTAATCAACAACTTGTTGTGCTGTACTCATAATTAATATTTTATTCTCCTATAAAATTTGGTTTTCTTTTTTCTATAAAAGCTGCTATCCCTTCTGCATAATCTTTAGTTGTTGCAGCAATTTGTTGATATTCATCTTCCAATTTTAATTGTTCTTCTAAAGAATTATTTGCAGAATGATTTAAAACAAATTTTGTATAGGCCAATCCTTTTGTTGGCATATTGGCTAATGTAGTAGCAATTTTTATACTTTCTTCTTGCAATGTTTCATCAGAAAATACTTTATATATCATGCCCATTTGTAAAGCTTCTGTAGCAGCAACTTTATCTCCCAACATCATCAAAGCAGATGCTCTTTGAAAACCAATTAATCTGGGTAAAATATAAGTTCCACCACTATCAGGTATTAATCCAATTTTACTAAATGCTTGAATAAAACTTGCTGAAATGCCTGCTATTACAACATCACAAGCTAATGCAATATTGGCACCTGCACCAGCAGCAACTCCATTTACAGCACAAACAATTGGTAAAGAAATATTTCTAATTCTAGTAACAATTGGGTTGTAATGATCACATAAAATTTGAGAAATAGTTGGTGGATTTTCTGATGTTAGTTCACCTATATCTTGTCCTGCACTAAACGCTTTTCCATTGCCTGTAATTAAAATACAACGAACACTTTTATTCTTTACACATTCATCCAATGCTGCTTGCATTGCAAAAGCCATTTCTTTATTAAAAGAATTAAATTTATCTGGTCTATTCAGTGTAATATATGCCACACTGTTATTTATGTCTAATAAAATAGTTTCTGCCATACTGTTTTTTTAAATTTCAAATTTACCATCTTTCATTTTTAAAACTCTTTTGCTTAATGAAGCCAATTCTTCATTATGAGTAACAATTACAAAAGTTTGATTAAACTCTTCACTTAATTCAACAAATAATTTGTGTAATTCTCTTGCATGTTGGCTATCTAAATTGCCAGTAGGTTCATCAGCAAAAATTATATCTGGATTATTGATTAAAGCTCTGGCAACTGCAACACGTTGTTGTTCTCCACCACTTTATTGATTCGGTTTATTTTCTATTCTATCTTCTAATCCTAATCTTTTTAAAATGGTTTTAGCTGCAGTATTTAATTCGTTTTTTTTTCTTCCAGCAATCCAACCTGGAATACAAACATTTTCAATAGCACTAAACTCTGGAAGTAAATGATGAAACTGAAAAACAAATCCAATATGTTTATTTCGAAATGCAGCTAATTTTTTGCCAGAGAGATTTTGTATTGGTTGATTATTAATAAACACTTCACCAGAATCTGGTTTATCTAATGTGCCTAAAATATGCAATAGTGTACTTTTGCCAGCACCTGAAGATCCTGTGATACATACTAACTCTCCTTTTTGTATAGTAACACAAACAGATTTTAAAACTTGTAAAGAATCGTAATTTTTAATAATATTTTTGGCAACAAGCATCAATAAATTTTAATTCTCAAATGTATTACAATAGAATTAAAATTTGCTACTAAAACTTAGGACAAGCAATTGGTCGATCTGTATTTGTTGGATGATTATAAATTAATGAAATTTCTAGGCCACCTCTACTTGCAGAAGCAGTTTGTAAAGAAGAAGTATTTACATCGTAACTAATACCCAACCTTGTATTGGAATATTCAATACCTAAATAAGGAATGAAAGCATCGTTTAATCTTAACCAAGTACCTGCATAAATACTCACTCTATTTCTTACATCTGAATTGGCAATAAATTCAGCAGCACCACCAATTACAGTTTCGTTGCTTTTACCTTGTATGCTGTGAAGGCCACTTAAATGAAATCCAAAATTACCATTAAACATGTAGTAGCCTCCAAAATGAGCAGTAATTCTAGAGTTTAATGAATATTCAGTACCAACAAATTTTTGTGATGGTTTATTAATATGATACATGCTAATTCCAGCATAATAATTATTATTATCTCCGGTGCTACCATTAAATAAAACACCTGCATTAAAATCGAAGTAAGATGATTGTAAAGTAGCGTTATTAAATACTTCAGAAGTTGTTCCTGTAAATCCTAAAGTGGTTAATTGATCTTCAAACTTTAAATTTGTTGTATTGATGAGCATATTTGAATAAGTAGCTTGTATGCCAACACTCAATTGATTATTGCCATCTTCATCTAAGCCTTTATGAAAGGCAGTTGACATAGAGGCATAGTTAAACTTTACAGCACTGTTTGCACTATTATCGTTTAAAAAAGAAAAGCCAACCCCAAATGCATCATTATCTGAAACTTTATTTTGTAAAATATGAAAATCTATAGATGCAGTGTTTGTAATAAATGCATTATTAATCGATGGCCATTGATTTCTATGATTACCAGCTATTCGGTAAGCACCATTAAATTTACCTGTTAATGCTGGGTTTAGAGTTAGTGGCGATGCAAAGAATTGCGAAAAATGTGGGTCTTGTGCAAAACCTACATGTTGTATAAAAAAAAGGGAAAATAGTATTAGAAATCTTTTCATTAGAATATTCGAAATTACCCAAATTCATTAAAATAAAATTGTTGTTTTTTATTTTAACATTTTTTATTTTAATTATTTATGATTGCATTTTTGTTCCATATGCTAAATCTCCAGCATCGCCCAATCCCGGAACAATGTAGCCTTTTGCTGTTAATTCTTCATCAATATCACCACACCAAATTTTAGTTTCTTTACCACATTCTCTGTAAATATATTCAATACCAACTGTACTTGCAATAGCACAAACTATGTGTATTTGTATAGGTGTACTTTCTTGTTTCATAAATTGAATTGTTTTTACTATCGATGAACCTGTTGCTAGCATTGGGTCGCTAATAATAACAATTCTTCCTTCTAAACTCGGGCAACTCATATAATCTAAACTTATTTCAAAAGTTCCATCATTGTGGTGTTTGCGGTAAGCAGAAATAAAAGCATTATCTGCTCTATCAAAATAATTTAACATGCCTTGATGTAGGGGTAAACCGGCTCTTAAAATTGTTGCTAAAACGGGTTGACTTCTTAAAATCTTGCTTTCATGTATTCCAAGTGGGGTTTGTACTTCCACCAAATCATAAGGCATTTCTTTGCTTATTTCATAAGCAGCAATTTCGCCTATTCGTTGTAAATTTCTTCTAAATCTTAATCTATCATTTTGAATAGATATATCTCTTAGTTCAGCTATCCAATTCGTTAATAAACTGTGATTTTTACTCAAATTTGTTACCATCTTAAATTATTTGGGTTGTGAAAAGTACTTAAAATGTTTTAAACAACAGAACTTTGCAAAACTTATGCAATCATACTCTAAATACAATTTTTACAAAGCTACTATCATTAGCTTATTTACAGCAATTATCATTGCAGGATTTTCAATAATACTTGGTAAAGAAAATTTGTTTTTAATGCTTAATGCTGATTTAGGAAAGTTTGGCGATTTCTTTTTTACTTATGCAACATATTTAGGTGATGGTATAGTTTGGGTAATTTTTGTATTATTTTTTTTGTGGAAAGATCGAAAGCAATTATTAATTATTGTTTTATCAATTATCATATCAACAATCATCGTGCATTTTATAAAAGGTTCAATATTCATTAATCAACCAAGGCCTTTAGAAGCATTACCAGCATTGAAAAACATTATACATACCATTCCTAATATTACCATTCATTTGGTAGGAAGTTTTCCATCGGGTCATACCACTCAAGTTTTTACAATGTATCTTTTATTATGTTTAATTTATAATAAAAATTGGATACTTCGGGTTGGATATATATTGGCCTTAATAGTTGGTTATTCTCGAGCATATCAGGCTCAACATTTTCCAATTGATATTGCAGGAGGTATAATTGCAGCAATAATTACAGTGTATTCTTCAATTTTTATCAGCAATAAAATACTTAGCATAAAAAAAGTTTAATGCTTATTTAATGTTTATGATTAAAGTCATGCAACTAAATTTCTACTCAAACCTTACTTTTGCTGAGCAAAAAAATAAGTAATGAATTTTAATTTGAATCAAATCCCTGTTCGTAATCCAAAACCTCGTCATCATGGTATTACAATGGTCATGGATAAAGGGTTAAGTATAAACGAAACAAAAAATTTTTTAGAAATTGCAAGTCCTCATGTTGATATTGTAAAATTTGGTTTTGGTACTGCTTATGTTACACCTAATTTAAGAGAAAAAATTGAAGTTTATAAAAATGCTGGAATGCCAATTTATTTTGGTGGAACATTGTTCGAAGCATTTTTAATTCGCAATCAATTTGATGATTTTGTTGCTATTTGCAAAGATTACGGAGTAGAATATATTGAAGTGAGTGATGGTTCAATAACAATTCCTCATGCAGAAAAATGTGGATATATCGAAAAACTTACCAAGCATGCTACTGTATTAAGTGAAGTAGGTAGCAAAGATGCTGCACATATTATTCCTCCATATAAATGGATTGAATTGATGAGAGCAGAACTTGAAGCAGGTTCAACTTATGTAATTGCAGAAGCTAGAGAGGCAGGAAATGTGGGTATTTACAGAGGTTCTGGCGAAGTTCGTGAAGGATTAGTACAAGAAATTTTAACTCAAATACCCGAAGAAAAAATTATTTGGGAAGCTCCACAAAAAGCACAGCAACTTTACTTTTTAGAATTAATTGGTTGCAATGTTAATTTAGGAAACATTGCTCCTAATGAAGTGTTGCCTTTAGAAGCCATGAGAATTGGTTTAAGAGGAGATACTTTCTTTTTGTACCTCGATAAAAAATCTTAATGAAT
>JANPAT010000370.1:0-2959 GCA_031430075.1 Chitinophagaceae bacterium
GTCCAATTGCTAAAATGCAAACTAAAAGCACAATAGGATTTAATTTATTTGATGCATCCATATTTGCTCTTTTATACCATCCAACTAGTATTGAAATAAAAACCAGAAGTCCAATAATTAAACCACCTGCAAACCCTTGTAAAAAAAGAAACGGATTGAACTTTGATTGCATTCTTTTTTCTTCCCAGTATTGCATAAATTTTTCTTCTTTTAAAATATTCATTTTGCAAAATTATTGGTAATTGATGATGTTTATTAAAACAACCATATTTTTGTTTTATAATACTTTATAGCAATGCAATTAATAAAGAGGTACGGGTTGTACATTTTTTCTTGTTTATTATTTCTTGATGGTTTTTTAGTAACAATGGGTCTGCCAAGCTTTCGTGTTTACACAATTGGTATTCTGATGCCATTGTTGATAATTTATTTCTATAAAAACGCTAAAAGAAGTAAAAAATCTGTAACCTATAAAAAAGTATATATCAGTTTAGCATTTGCATTTTTAAGTGATATTCTTTTTTTAATAAACAATTATGCTCTTGTGGAACCTTCAGAAACATTTGTGATGCTGGGTTTTATATTATTATTAATAGCTAATATTAATTATGCTTTCATTTTTTTGCGATTAAAAGCATTTAGTCTAAAAAAATGCCCCGAAGCTTTTATTGTGTCTTTAATTACCATTCCTATTGCTTTTATTTTATACAAAGTTTTAAATGTGGTTCCCTTAGGGGCTTATAAATATCCAATAATAATTGGTATGGTTATTATGATAGTTGTTATTGCAATCACAGCTAATGTATTTGGAGATAAAGCTAAAAAATCAATAGCTTTTGAAAATTATATTCCAGGTATGTTTAGTTTGGCACTTTCTCTTGGCTTAATGCTTGTTTATAAATTTTTAATTCAAGATGTTGAATTTCTTCCAGCAGTTATAACACTAACCTATGGATTTGGACATTTATTAATTATACAAGGATTTGTAAAATATTTAAAGGCTTAGTACTTGCACAATTTCTGTAGTTTGTTGTTTCAGCAAAATATTTTTATTACTCAATAAATCATTTAGTGTTCTCTCATTGTAATGTCTGATTGTTGTTAATGTTATATTTTTTTGTACTGCTACATTAAAAATATTTGATGCTTCTAAAGCTAATTTTTCATTCTTTAATTCATCATCATCAATACATAGTTGAACGTTAATGGCACCGGTTTGTATTAAATTGGGTTTTAGTTTTAAAGAGCCAAATAAACTATATAAATAATTCATTGGTTTATCACCTACAAAAGAGAAATCTTTTGTTTTTAAATTCATTAAAACTTGATTTTTTTTGATGATGATTATTGGAGGAAGGTTTTTCATCTTACCATCTTTTATTACTGTCCCTGCAAGACTTGTGTCTAAAAAAGATTTAACATATAAAGGAATTTTTTTATTCTGTAATGGCTTTATAGTTTTGGGGTGTATAATTTGGGCACCATAAAATGCCATTTCTATTACTTCTTCAAAATTAAGTTCTTCAATTAAAACTGCATCTGGGAATTGTTTAGGGTCCGCATTCATAACTCCTTCAACATCTTTCCAAATAGTTAAGTTGTTTGCATTTAAAATATTTGCAAAAATAGCTGCACTAAAATCACTCCCTTCTCTTCCTAAGGTTGTACTTTCATTTTCATCTGTTGCACCAATAAAACCTTGCGTAACATAAATTGTATTAGATGTTTTATTATCGAAAGAAAGTGATAAAATTTTATCAGTTGTAATGTTCCAATCAATAATGGCATTCCTAAAATTATTATCTGTTCGTATAAAATCTCTAACATCTAACCAAGTATTATTAATTTGATATTCTTGTAAATAAGAGCTAATAATTTTTGTACTCAATAACTCACCAACACTAACAATTTGATCATAATAATAATCGTAAGTTCTAACAGGTTTATCATGTAACAGCCATTCAACTTCAGTAAATAAATCATTTAAATCTTGCAAACAAGTTTCAGAAGAAATTAATATTTCTTTTGTTAAATCAATATGTTGTTGTTTTATTTCACTAAAAAGTTGAAGAGATTTTGATTGATTTTTTTCATAAAATGCATCTACAACTTTTTCAAGAGCATTAGTTGTTTTGCCCATTGCAGAAATAATAATTATTAAATTATCATTTGCAAACTCTTGTAAAATTTTTGGAATATTTTTTATTCTTTCTATACTATTAACAGATGCACCTCCAAACTTAAAAACTTTCATACAATATGTTTTATTCAACAATACAAAGCTTGTGCTATTTTTTATAATCAAATACTAATTGGCAAAAAGCTTTTATTCCAACATCTAATTTGCTATCATCAATATAAAAACTTGGTGTATGATGGCTAGGGGCTTCTTCCATTTTTAATGTAGGATTTCTTGCACCTAAGTAAAAGAAGAAAGAAGGAATCTTTTCGCCATAAAAAGAAAAATCTTCTGCACCCATTACCCATGTCCATGGAATAACATTTTCTTTTCCTGCTGCGATTTGTAAAGATGGTAAAGATATTTCAACCAATTTAGGATCATTATAAGTTACTAAAGTTTTATTTTCAAAATTTACTTCAACTGTTGCACCACTTGCAGCTGCTATTGCTGTTGCAGTGGTTTTAATTTTCTCTAAAACTGATAATCTCATTTTGGCATCTAAAGTTCTAATAGTGCCTTCCATCATAGCTTCTTCTGGTATAATATTAAAACGTACACCACTATTTATTTTACCAAATGTAATCACCACAGGTGCTTTTGATAAATCTACTTGTCTGCCTACAATGCCTTGTAGTGCTTGAATAATTTGAGCACTTACATAAATAGGATCTACACCTTCCCAAGGGTAAGCTCCATGACTTTGTTTTCCTTTTACTTTAATTGTAAACAAATCTGCACTTGCCATAAAAGCTTCAGGCTTGTAATAAATTTTTCCAT
>JANPAT010000371.1:0-3117 GCA_031430075.1 Chitinophagaceae bacterium
AAATTAAATTGCAATCTAAGTAATTATTCAGCTAATCTTTTAAAAATAAAAAAAATAATTAATATTTCCGAAACATTTCGTATTAAAATAATTCCCTTACATTTGAACTACGAAATATTTAGTACATAAATAAAACCACCTCATTATGAACAAAAAAATTATTTACTGTGGATTAATGTTATTTGCATTTTCTACAAGTAGCATAGCTCAAGAATTGAGTGATTCATCAAAAAAAGTAGAAAAAAAAATTATCATCAAAAAAACACCAAAAGGAAATACAACTGATAAAAAAGTGGTGATTATTGAAAAGGAAGATAAAATATTGAATGATGAATCTGCAAAAGGGAATGGTATAAAAAAAGAAAAGAAAATTACTATTATGGTTGATGGTGACAAAGTAACTATTAATGGTAAGCCTGTTGAAAATTTTTCTGAAAAAGAATTAAATGATTTAGATGTTGATGCCAATCATTTAGGAATGATTGCACCTCATTTAAATGGCATGCACCAATTTAAATTTAAAGGTAATGGTCGTACACCAATGTTTGGCAAGGATATGGATTTTGAAATTTTTGGCGATATGAATATGCCACAAAACAAAGCGTTACTTGGAGTTGTTGCAGATAAAGATGATAAAGGAGCCAAAATTAAAAGTGTTACAAAAGAAAGTGCAGCTGAAAAAGCTGGGTTACAAAAAGATGATATCATAACAAAAATTAATGAAGATGAAATTAAAAGCAGTGATGATTTGGTTAAAGCAATTGGTAAATATCAACCAGAAGATAAAGTTAATGTAACATATATAAGAGATGGACAAACCAAAACAACATCTACCAACTTAACAAAAAACAACATGAAAACAGAAAAAGTTTTTAAATGGAATGATATGGATAAAATGGTTGAAGAAATGCCAAGAATGATGGCTCCATTAATGGAAAAAAGAGGAATGGGAATGATGATGAATAGACCAAAATTAGGCTTAAAAGTGCAAGATGTTGAAGAAGGTGAGGGCGTTAAAATTTTAGAAGTTGATGAAAATAGTGCTGCATCAAAAGCTGGTTTACAAAAAGATGATATTGTTAGCTCTATTAACAATGAATCATGTAAAAATGTTGATTATTTAAGAGCTAAAACTCGAACTTTAAAAGAAGGAGAAACTTATAAAGTTGCTTATACTCGTAAAGGAAAAAAGCTAACAACTGAGATTAAGTTTACTAAGAAATTAAAAACTGCTGATTTATAAATTTTTGTTTGGTTTAAATAAAAGGGTGTTGATGAAAACTTAATTCATTCAACACCTTTTCTTTTTTATGGTATAGAAAGAATAAATTTGCAGCAAGTAATAAATTAAAAAAGCTAGGAATACTATGAAAGTAATGAAGTTTGGAGGTACAAGTGTTGGCAAACCAGATAGAATGCAACAGGTAATTGATTTGGTTGTTGCAGAGCCAGAAGCTAAAATTGTTGTGTTAAGTGCATTAAGTGGTACAACAAATGCTTTAATTGAAATTAGTCATTTACTTTCTACTGGGTATAAAATTCCTGCAAAACAAAAAATTGATGAATTAGAGAATATTTATAAAATTTTTATTGACGAATTACTTAATACAAACGAAGCAAAAGTTGATGCTAATAGTATTATTGCCGAGCACTTCGATTTTTTGAATATTATTCTTCGAATTTCATATAGTGATGCATTAAATAAAGATATTCTCGCTCAAGGGGAATTATTAAGTACAAAATTATTTTGTATTGCATTGACCGAAAGAAAAATTCAACATACATTTCTTGCAGCATTAGATTTTATGTGTATTGATGAAAATGAAGAACCAAGATTAGAAAGAATTCAAAGAAGATTACAAGTAATCATGAAGAATTTTTCCGAAGAAAAACTTTTTGTAACACAAGGCTATATCTGTAGAAATGTAAGAGAAGAAGTGGATAATTTAAAACGTGGTGGAAGCGATTATACAGCATCTTTAATTGCGGCAGTTGTTGATGCCAGTGTTTGTGAAATTTGGACAGATATTGATGGCATGCACAACAATGATCCAAGAGTTGTTGAAAAAACAAAACCTATTGAAGTGTTAAGCTTTGAAGAAGCTGCTGAGTTAGCTTATTTCGGTGCAAAAATTTTACATCCAACTTGTATTTGGCCTACACAGCAAAGAAATGTTCCTGTTAGGTTATTAAATACTATGCAGCCAAAAGCTAATGGAACAGTAATTCAACAAGCTGCTGGAAGTGTTGGTGTTAAAGCCATTGCAGCTAAAGATGAAATTATTGCTATTAAAATAAAAAGCAGTAGAATGCTTTTAGCTCATGGATTTTTAAGAAAAATTTTTGAAGTTTTTGAAAAATATAAAACTTCAATTGATATGGTTACTACAAGTGAGGTAGCAGTAGCTGTAACCATCGATAATGATTCAAGATTAATTGAAATTATTCAAGAATTAGAACAATTTGGCAATGTTGAAATTTTAAAAAACCAAACTATTGTTTCCATTGTTGGTAATGAAATTTCTAAAACTGAATTTGTATTAACTTCTTTATTTGATGCTATAAAATTTATTCCAATCACTATGGTTAATTATGGAGGAAGTGCACATAATATTTCTTTACTTATTCCATCAGAATATAAAAAAGAAACTTTGCAATTATTAAATAAAGGGTTATTTAATCTTTAATAACCAGCAGCAGCATCGCCTCTTTTATCGGCAACTGATTCGATTTTTTTTATTAGTTCAACTTTGCCAATAGTATTTACTAGTTCTGTAGCTTTTTATTAAGCCGTCTTCAGTAATAAAATTTTAAATAGATAAAGAAGAAGAAATTTTGACTTTATTATTTACATTGATTCTTTTAAACCATTTCTCAATTTCAACTGCCCAAAACACAATAGTTGATAATGCAATACAGATTAATAATTCAATAAAAGATAAGGGTTGTGTACGAAAAATATCTTGAAAAAAAGGTACATAGGTAACTACCATTTGTAAGCCAAAAGTGAGTATAACAGCACCTATTAATTGTTTATTGCCAAAAATACCTTGCTGGAATAATGATTTTAAATCGCTACGAATTGCCATTACATGACCCATTTGACTAAGGCATAAA
>JANPAT010000372.1:0-2776 GCA_031430075.1 Chitinophagaceae bacterium
GATAAAATGGCCGGTCGTCACGGAAATAAAGGTATTGTAGCTAAAATTGTACGTGCAGAGGATATGCCATTTATGGAAGACGGAACACCGGTTGATATTGTGTTAAATCCATTAGGTGTACCTTCTCGTATGAACTTGGGACAAATTTATGAAACCATTTTAGGATGGGCTGGATTAAAATTAGGAACCAAGTTTGCAACACCAATTTTCGATGGTGCAAGCACAACTGAAATTGAAGAATATTGTGTTCAAGCTGGAATTCCTTTAAACGGACATACATATTTATATGATGGTGAAACGGGAGAGCGTTTCCACCAAAAAGCAACGGTTGGAGTTATTTATGTAATTAAATTACACCACATGGTTGATGATAAAATGCATGCTCGTTCAATTGGACCTTACAGTTTAATTACTCAACAACCTTTAGGCGGTAAAGCTCAGTTTGGTGGACAAAGATTTGGTGAAATGGAGGTTTGGGCTTTAGAAGCTTATGGTGCTGCAAATATTTTACAAGAATTGTTAACTTTAAAATCTGATGATATTATAGGCCGTGCAAAAACTTATGAAGCAATTGTAAAAGGCGATAATATTCCTAAACCTGGTATTCCAGAATCATTCAATGTATTGGTTCACGAATTAAGAGGCTTAGGCTTAGATTTAAAATTTGATAACTAGAACTATAAAAAATAAAATTAAAAGCCACCGAAATTTCGGTGGCTTTTTTTATGAATTGAATTTGAAAAAAATAATTATTTATCTAAAGCATTCATTAAATGATGCTTTCCCTTCATCATATACTTTTTGCTTTGCTCAATTGCATCCATTACTTGTTCCAAAATAATTTCTACAGGCTGAGTATAGTCAATAATCATGGGCTCTTTAAACCTTACAGATAGTATGGTTCCTTTCTTTTTAAACTTTAATCCCTTTTTGTTAAAAGCTCTCCAAAACCCATTTATTACAACAGGAATAACTGTAGGTTGATTGTATTTGATGATGTGTGCAGTTCCTTTTCTGCCTGGTGCAAAAGGTTTAGTTGTTCCTTGCGGAAAAGTGATAACCCAATTATTTTCTAAAGCGGAAGTTATTTTTCTGGTATCTGAAGGGTCTAAACCTCTCTGCACTTCTTTACCTTCAGCTCTCCAAGTTCTTTTAACTGTTAATGCACCAGCAAGTTTAAATAATTTGCTAAGCCAATTAGAATTCATGGTTTCTTCTGCAGCCACAAAAAATACTCTAGTAAATGGATTTAACAGATAATAAGGTAAGCCCAATTTGTTTTCTCTTCTCCATTTTACTGCACAAAAAATATGAATGAAAACAATAACATCGGCAAAATATGTTTGATGATTACTAACAAATAATACATTGCTTTTGGGTAATCTTTTTAAATGTTCTGTACCTTCAATTTTTAATTTATTGAAATAACTTAAACCTGGATATGTTGCAACACCCACCACTGAATAAACAATGGAGCGAAATAATTTAACGTTCTTTAATTTTTCAAAAAGACTCATTAGGTTAGTTTTCTATTTGCAATAATAACCATCTTATTACAAAAATACTTGCTTCATTTAATTTAAAACCACCAAAACCTCTTCTTAGGTTTAATTGTATAGTTGTTTTTTATATAACTGCTTATGTGTGTTATTGCAGCATCAAAATCATCGGTTAATAATATGTGTTTCAAATCTTCTTTAGATATAGTGCCTTCATTATGCATCATTTCTATGTAGTTGATTAATGGCTGAAAATATTTTTTTCCAAATAATACTACAGGGAAATTTGTAATGGATTGAGTTTGTATTAAAGTAAGTGTTTCAAACAATTCATCCATGGTTCCCCAACCACCAGGCAAGATGATGAATGCGTAAGAATATTTAATGAGCAAAGTTTTTCTAACAAAGAAATAGTCAATCGTTACCGATTTATGTAGGTAAGGATTTTCGTGTTGTTCAAAAGGAAGTTTGATGTTGATGCCAATTGATTTTCCTCCATTTTCATAAGCCCCTTTATTAGCAGCTTCCATTATTCCTGGTCCACCACCAGTTAATGTAACAAAACCCATTTCGGCAATACGTTTTCCAAATTCTTCAGCAGCCAAATAATATTCATTGTTTTGTTTAAATCTGGCAGAACCAAAAACAGTAATACAAGGACCTGCAAAATGTAGTGTTCTAAAACCTTTAATAAACTCTTGTAAAACATTACATGCAAAAAAGAATTCATTTACTCTTGGCTTTGGCCCTTCTAAATAAATAGGTTCTTTAGCAGGAATTATTCTGTTGGTATAATTTTTCATACTATAAAAAAATGGGCAGTCTGGTTTTAACATCATCCCACATAAAAATTAAGTTTGCACCAGTTTTAGTTTCTTCGAAATATGCTGTAAAAGCTTCAACAATTTCTGAATTTTTTTCTGGAGAAATATCTACTCTTAGCACATCAAGTTTTTGATTGTAAGAATAATTGCCCCAACAATAATTATCACTATTAATAATAATACTCCAGGTAGTTGCATTGGGTATAGAATACAGGGTGTATTTGCCTTTTTTGATAATTTTATTATTAATTTTTACATTTTTTAAAAATTCAATTTCAGTAGCCTCATTTGCACCAAGTCTCCACATCTCACCATATTTAACTATTCCATCAAAAATAATTCTATTGTTTTTTTGTGGTCGGCTGTATAATAATCGAGCAATAGGATTCTCTTTTACTTTTCCATTGAGTTTTAATATAGGATAATTATTGGGCCAATAACTTACATCCATTG
>JANPAT010000373.1:0-4009 GCA_031430075.1 Chitinophagaceae bacterium
GCATTTAATTTTACACCCAATTCTACTCCACCAGAAATGTGTAATTGATTGGCATGAATTTTTACTTTTAATTCTTTTTCCATTCCGGCCAAACAAATTTGTTCGGTTTGTTCAACAGAAAAAAAACCTTCTTCACAAAAAGCATCAATATAATCTGCAAGATTTTCTTTTTCAATTGCAGGTAGCATTTCATTAATGATGAGATTGATATAAGCTTGTTTATTTTCTTTAAATGCTATGGGAAAAGCATGTGCACCTAAAAATGTTGCTTTAATTGGGATAGGAAAAGTTTCTTTCAATCTTTTAATTACTTTTAGCATTTTTAATTCTGCATCAACTGTAAGTCCATAGCCACTTTTAATTTCTATTGCTCCTGTACCTAATTGAATTAGTTTTCTTAATCTTTCTGCAGCCATTGAATACAAATCTTCTTCATTAGTTTGGTTGAGCTTATCTGCTGAGTTTAAAATTCCCCCACCTTTAGCAGCAATTTCTGCATAGCTTAAGCCTTTTATTTTATCTACAAATTCACTTTCTCTACTTGCAGCAAAAACAAGGTGTGTATGACTATCGCAATAGGTGGGTAATACAGTAGCACCATTTGCATCAATTATTTCATCAATTACAAAATCATCTTTTTTTAGAGATTCCATTTTGCCATAATCAAAAATTCTATCATCTTTTATTAATAAAAAAGCATTTTCAATTATGGGAAGATTTGATAAATCTTTTCCTCTTAATAATAATTGTTCCTCTCTAACATTCACTAATTGTTTGATATTTGTAACGAGTGTATTCATGAAATATAATGATTAACAAAATTAAAGTTTAAAAATTCAAAGTAATGATTTGTGTTGTGAGTGTAATAAAATATCCAAAATATCTTGGTTTTTTTGGAGTATTGTCTATGGCTTTATTTCATTTGCCACTCTTCTTTAATAAAAAAATTAGTTTTTATAAGTTGATGGGTACAGGAAGGAATGGAAGTTTTGATATTTATCCAGATTGGAATCAATGGGTAGTATTAATAATTTTGAATGATGAATTATGGATGTTGAATAATAAAGCTAAAAATTATAAACCACAAATTATAAATGGAACATTCATCAATTTTTATTTAAAACTCTTTAAATGTAAAACTGAAACAATTATTTTAAAGCCATTAGTTAGTCATGGAGTATGGGATGGAAAAAAATGTTTTGGAAATTTATCAACTAATTCAAATGACTTTGTTGGAAAAATTGCTGTTTTAACAAGAGCAACTATACGTTTTAATAAGTTAAAATCTTTTTGGAAGCACGTACCATTAGTTAATGAAAAAATGCATGCAACTGAAGGTTTACTTTATTCTATAGGAATGGGAGAGATACCTCTTATAAAGCAAGCTACATTAAGCATTTGGCAAGATTTGGATAGTATGAAAAATTTTGCATATCAACAAAAGGAGCATGTTGCTGTAATACAAAAAACAAGAAAAGAAAATTGGTATAGCGAAGAAATGTTTACCAGATTTGTGGTGATTGAAGATTAAATTATCTTGATTTTAGCCATTGCTCAGGATTTACAAATTTACTGCTACCATTAATTACTCTAAATTCAAATTCACCCTCACCACCATCTCCAATTGCTGCTTTACCTATTAATTCACCTGCATTAATTTTTTGTCCTTTCGAAACATTAACTTCAGATAATCTATTGTACACTGTAACATATTTACCATGACGAACAGTTACAAATTTATATTCATCTAAGTTTTGTACAGAAGATACAATTCCGTCAGCAACAGATTTTACATGTGTTCCAATGGGTAAACAAATGAATAAACCATCTCTTTCAACTGTCATTGATTTTGATAATTGTTCTATACCAAATTTACCACAAATAGTTCCTGTACTAACTGGCCAAGGCAATCTTCCTTTATTCGACTCAAAATCGATTGATAATTTTAAGCCTTCTGTGGTACTTTCAAATACACTATAGTCTCTCACTTTACCATCAGGTGTAACAATAGGTTTTGTTGCAGTTGATTCATTGTACTTTGTAGAAACTTGTTCAGCTTTTTTTGCAGCATCAGCTGCACGTCTTGCTTTTTCTTCAGCTGCAATTCTTTCACTTTCTTCAGCTTTTGATTTTGCAATTAATTCTGCTTTAGCTTTATTAGAAACGACTTTTGCAGCAGCTGCCTCAGCTTCAAGTTGTTTACGTTTAGCATCTTCTTCAGCTTTTATTTTAGCAATTCTATCTCTTTCTCTTTTTTCTGCTTCCAGTGTTTCTTTTCTAATTGCAGCTGCTATAGCATTATTAATTTCTCTTCTTTGTTTTTCTCGTTTTGAAATTTGTGCATTAATTTCTTTCTCTTGACCTTTTAAATTTTTTACTACTTTATCTTTCTCTTGTTTGTCTTGTTCCAAAACTTGTAACTGTTCATTCTGATTTAATAATGCACCTTTTTTATCGAGCTTGGTTACATTAAGTTGTTCAATATTTTTTTGTAAAACGATTTGTGTATTAGCAATAGTTGTTGCTTCAGCCTCTCTCATTTTTCTATATCCTTTTAAATAGCTAATACGTTTAATTGCATCGTTAAAAGATTTTGCAGAGAAAAGAAAGTTTAAAAACTGGTAATTATTTTGGTTTTTATATGCATATATAATACTCTGGGCATATTTTTTCCTTAAGGTATCTAGTTGTCTTTTTAAACGATAAATTTCAATTTGTTTTAAATATAAATCATCATCTAAACTTCTTAATTCTTTATTAATATTGTTTATGAGTCGCTCTCTTGCATCAATTTTATTGTTGATGTAAGACATGATTTTTAAAACCTTGCTCTTATCGTTTTTAATTTTGCTTAAGTTGTTATTTAATTCATCTATTTCCTTTTGTATTTGTTGCTTTTGTTTATTCAAATCATCTCTGGTAGGCTGTTGTGCTAGCAATAATATTGGCAAACAAAAAGCAATAATAAAAAAGGTAATATTTTTTCTAAATAAATTCATCAACTTAATTAATAATTTTAGTTTATTAGGTAACGTTTTTTTAAGTGTTAAATTATTTTACTTTATAATTCTTAGGAATTGTGAAAGAATATTTAATCGGCTCATTAAAAGTATATTCTTTATAATCTAAATTAACCTTAAGTTTTGATTTTTCTGAAACTGCAATACTTCTAAAAGTTGAAAATGAAAAATCATTATTGAAAATGTAATTAGATAAAGTAATATCACAAGTTCTGTTTCTATTAATATTCACATCATCTAACTTACAGTGTGTAATTAAAAAAGTATTATTATCTATTGTTAATAAATTTTTAAAAACAGAGCCAATAATTAATACTATTAATTTATTATCATTAGTGTTTTTGTAAGAAACAATATTGCTATCTATGAAAATTGGGTTGCCAATAAATAGGTTTTGTAAAGTAGTAAATGTGAAAGGAATTTGAGTAACATCTTGTAAATAGGAGATGGCTCTTTTTTGAACATATTTATCTTTAACTTTATTTACAATGGTAATGCTATCTTTCGTGATTTTTGCTTGAATTCCTATGATGCCTAAAAAGCCTTTTATTTGAATGAACATCACGCTATCTTTTAAAATGCTTAAATATGCAGTTACACTTTGACTTTCATCTGCTGATTCATACTCAGCTTTTATTTTGGCATTAAAAGTAAAAAAATCAATTTTTTGATGCATTACTTTGGCCATCATTTCTTTAACAATTGAAATTGAATCTACAATAGGTGTTTCTTTGATAATAACTGTTTGAACTGTATCTTTTTTCTCAATTGCTGTTCTTATTGGTGTAACTACTTTTCTTGGTCTACAGGAAGCCAAAAGAAGACTTATGAATATTAATATTAAAAATATATTTCGCATGTTTAAATGTATTTGTTAAATGCCTGTATGGCCAAAACCACCATAACCTCTTTGTGTAGTATCTAAAACTTCAACTTGCAATAATTCTACTTGATCTATTTTTTGAAAAACTAATTGTGCAATTCTGTCT
>JANPAT010000374.1:0-1884 GCA_031430075.1 Chitinophagaceae bacterium
AAAATATTTTCTAATTAGCTTCAATGCTTCTTGAGGGAAGATAACCATTTTATGTCCACCAACATGAGTTGCACCTAAGGTTCTTTCGTAATGGTTAACCAACTTTGTTTTGGAAGTGAACGAAACGAAACCTTGATAACCTTTATCCCATGAAGTTTTACAAGTGAATGCAAATAAATTGCCTGGCACACCTTCGTAAAGTTTACTCTTACCTAAATTGAAAGGAGCACTTTCAACAAGGTGTAAATAAAAGTGGTCGTTGTAATCGTTAATGCTTAAAAGCCCTTAAACAATTTCGGGATTGTTACGAATGGTCAACTTGAAAACTTGTCGGTCTGAAAGTTTAAACTCACTTGCCCAGTTGAAAAGCCAACCGTTTTTCTTTGTCGTGTTTTTCAAATCAGCTTTTGTCACAGGGTGAACATCGGTCGGGAAACTATCGCCTGAAATGGTGTTCACGATACTGTTTGTTATCTTGTCAATCTCAATTCCTAAATAATATTTTGTTTGTTTCGCCACAGTTCAAAGATACGAATTAAGAGTCAAAAAAGTATTCATGCAATGCACAAGTTTCAAGTTTGCAATATCGGTAGTTATGGGTGTTTGCATTGCCCATAATTCAAGAATATATTTTTCTATAGGTTGGTGAAACAACAACCACTAAATCTTCTTCTATTTCCTCATCTCTTTAAACTTATTCATCAAACCATTTGTTGATGCATCATGATTTGTGAATTCATTTTCACTTTTTAATTCTGGTAAAATTGAATTCGCTAATTGTTTGCCTAATTCTACACCCCATTGATCAAAATTGTAAATGTTCCAAATAATTCCTTGTACAAAAATTTTATGCTCATAAAAAGCAATTAAACTACCTAATGATTTAGGATTAATTTCTTTTACTAAAAAAGTATTGGTGGGCCTATTGCCTGTAAACACTTTAAAAGGAGCTACAGTTTTTATTTCTTCTTCATTTTTACCTTGAGCTTTTAATTCAGCTTCAACTTCTGCATAAGTTTTACCATTCATTAATGCTTCTGTTTGTGCAAAAAAATGACTGATTAATTTTTGATGATGATCTCCTATAAGATTCTGTGATAGGGCAGGAGCAATAAAATCGCAAGGTATTAATGCTGTGCCTTGATGAATGAGTTGATAAAATGCGTGTTGCCCATTTGTTCCAGGTTCTCCCCAAATAACTGGTCCAGTTTTATAGTTAATTGCATTTCCATTTCTATCAACAGATTTTCCATTACTCTCCATATTAGCTTGCTGCAAGTATGCCGCAAACCTGTGCATATATTGATCGTAAGGTAAAATAGCTTCACTACTAACATTAAAAAAGTTTACATACCAAACACCCACCAAAGCCATAATTACTGGAATATTTTTATCAAAACTTTCAGTTCTGAAATGTTCATCAGCTTCAAAAGCTCCAGTTAATAAATCATCAAAATTTTTATAACCAATGGTTAATGCAATAGATAAACCAATAGCACTCCATAAAGAAAATCTTCCACCCACCCAATCCCAAAACTCAAACATATTTTCTTTATCAATTCCAAAATTTACAACAGCTTTTTCGTTAGTACTTAAAGCCACAAAATGTTTGGCAATATATTGTTCATCTTTTGTAACACTTAAAAACCAATCTCGTGCAGAATGAGCATTGGTCATGGTTTCTTGGGTAGTAAATGTTTTCGATGCAATTAAAAATAAGGTTTCTTCAGCATTAATTTTTTTAAGAGTTTCACTAATATGCGTGCCATCAACATTACTTACAAAATAAGTTTCAATGCCATTTACCCAATATGGTTTTAAAGCTTCAGTAACCATAACTGGTCCTAAATCACTTCCTCCAATTCCAATATTTACAATGTACTT
>JANPAT010000375.1:0-1699 GCA_031430075.1 Chitinophagaceae bacterium
GTTAAAAGAAATTTTCCCTAAAGTTCCCATTATTGCTTTAACGGCTTCTGCAACATTAAAAGTTCAAAAAGATATCATTGAAAACTTAGAATTACATGAGCCAGAAATATTTCAACAATCATTCGAAAGAAATAATTTATCCTATTCTGTTTTTAAAGTTGAAAGTAAAATCAATAAACTTTACGAAATTTTAAAAAATGTTTCGGGAAGCAGTGTAGTGTATTGTAAAAACAGAAAACAAACCAGCTATGTAGCAGAACTTTTAAATACACAAAAAATTGTTGCAGATTATTATCATGCAGGATTACAACAGGAAATTAGAAATCAAAAACAAGAAGCTTGGATAAAAAATGAAATTAGAGTAATGGTTTGTACTAATGCTTTTGGAATGGGAATAGATAAACCAGATGTTAGAACAGTAGTGCATTACGATGCTCCTGATTGCTTAGAGAATTATTATCAGGAAGCTGGAAGAGCAGGCAGAGATGACAATAGATCTTATGCAGTTTTACTTTATGAAAATATTGATATTAAAACTTTAAATAAAATAAGTGAAATTAAGTACCCCAGTTTTGCTGAAATTAAAAAAGTATATCAAGCCTTAGCTAACTATTTACAAATTCCTCAAGGAATTGGAGAAGGAATTTATTATGATTTTGATTTATTAGATTTTTCGAAAAAGTTTAAACTTGATAGTCAGCTTGTGCTAAATACAATTAAAACTTTAGAACAAGAAGAACATATTAATTTGACTGATAGTATTTTTATTCCTTCAAAAATTGAGGTTTTAGCAGATAAAATAATTTTAGAGGATGTTGAAAAAACACATCCTACAATTGAACTTACTTTAAAAACTTTATTAAGGTCTTACACAGGTATTTTGAATAATTTAGTTTCAATAAGCGAAAAACAAATTGCCAAAATTAGTCATCAACCATATGAAAAAGTTTCTGATGATTTAAAAATATTAAACCAACTTTCAATCATTAGATATATTGAAAAAAAAGAAACACCTCAAATTTATTTTATAAATAACAGAGCCGATATTGAAAGTTTGAACATCAACCATGAAGCCTATTTTAAAAGAAAAAAACAATTTGAAAAAAGACTTGAAAATTTTATTCAGTATATAAATGAAAAAGAAAATTGTAGAAGTAAAATAATAGCTGATTATTTTAATGCACCTGCAAAACCCTATTGTGGAATTTGTGATAATTGTTTAAACAAAAAAAAGTTAGAAATTTCAGCAAAAGAATTTGAAGAAATTGCTCAGCAAATAAAGCAAAAACTTGATAAAAATGTAATTGAAACAAAATCTCTAATCGCAGCTCTTAATCATATTAACAAGCAAAAATTATGGAAGGTTATTATGTTTTTGCAGGAAGAAAAAATAATCACTATTGATTTTGAAAATAAAGTTATTTTAAATTAAAATTCTTCAAAATAATTTTTTGCGTTTTGATTTTCTTTTAAACAATCTTCCCAAATTTCTTTTACAACATCCGCTGCTGGTTTTATTTCTTTTATCATACTACTTACTTGACCAACTTCTAATTCGCCTTCATTTAAAAAACCTTCAAACATCCCTTTTTTAGCTCTTCCTCTTCCTAAAATTTCATTCAATTCCTCGGCACTTGCACCTCGTAATTCTGCTTCTCGAATTTGTTGAAAAAAATCATTTTTTAGTAATCTAACTGGC
>JANPAT010000376.1:0-3510 GCA_031430075.1 Chitinophagaceae bacterium
CGAAACTAAAGCACAAAAAGAAGCTACAGAAAAAGCGGGTTTGCCCAATTTTCGACAAGGTTACGATTTAACCAAAACCCCAATATTTTATTTACTAGATGCAGATAAAAGAATTGTTGGTAAAAACTTAACCATTAATCAAATTGACGATTTAATTTCTAAGAAGCTTTCGATTAAAAAATAACTCATATCAGATTTTATGTTCACAAAAATTATTTATTTAAGTGCTATTTTATTTTCATTACAACTTCATGCACAAACCTTATTTACTTATGGTAATAAATCTGTGAGTAAAAAAGAATTTTTAGCAGCTTTTGATAAAAATCCAAATGTAGAAATCAGCAGAAGAAAAGCATTAGATGAATACAAAGAATTGTTCATCAATTTTAAATTAAAAGTGCAAAATGCTTACGATGAAAAGTTAAATGAAACCAATATTTTTAAATCGGAAAGCGAAACATTCAAAAAACAAATAACAGAAAGTTTTATTAATGAAGAAGCTAATATTAAAACATTGTTAGCTGAAGCATTTGAAAGAAGTCAGAAAGATATTAATCTTTCACAAATTTTTATTCCAAATGGAACAGACACAGTTGCTACTAGAATGGAAATTTTTAAAGCATATCAAGAATTATTATCAGGTAAAAAATTTAAAGAAGTATTAAATAAATTTTGTACAGATAAATCTTTGTTAGAAAACGAAGGAAATATAGGTTACATCACCGTTTTTTCATTACCTTATGAAATTGAAAATGTAGTGTACCAATTAAAAAAAGATCAATTTTCGTTTCCGTATAAAAGTGCTTACGGTTGGCATATTTTCAAAAATATAAACGAAAGGCCAGCTGTTGGTAAAAGAAAAATGGCACAAATATTATTATCTTATCCTCCAAATTTTACAGCACAAGAAAAAGATGCCATTGATAAAAAAGCAAATGATGTTTATGATAGATTATTAAAAGGCGAAGAGTTTGGAAAACTTGCAGAAGCATTTAGTAACGACTATTCTACCTCCAATAACAATGGCTTTATGGGTGAAGTTGGGTTAGGAAAATACAATAAAGATTTTGAGGAACAAATTTTTAAACTTCAAAAAGATGAAGAAATCTCTTCAATGTTTTATACTAAATATGGCGTTCATATTTTAAAGCTTATTGAAAAAATACCTGTAGCAAAAAATTTGAATGATGATAAGTTTATGGAAGAGTTAAGAAAACAATTGTATAAAAGTGATAGATTAACCATTGCAAAGAAAAACTTAGTATCGAAATGGAAAAATTTAGTTGGCTACAGAAAAGCATTTTATAACACAACGGAAGCTTGGGCATTTGTTGATAGTAGTTTAAAAGGAAATCAAACTAAAAATTTGTTATCCTTAATCAACGACTCTACTTTATTATTCTCTTTTAAAACTGAAAATGTTCGGCTTTATCAATTTGTTGACTATATCAAAAATGTTCGATATTCAGGTAATGAGGAAAGAACTAAAAATGAATATGAAGTTTTAATGAAGATGTTTGAAGATTTAAAAATTAGTGAGTATTACAAAAACCACCTTGAAGAATTTAATATCAGTTTTAAACAACAGCTGAAAGAGTTTAATGATGCGAATTTATTATTTGCTGCAATGGACAAACATGTTTGGAATAAAGCTACAACTGACACAACAGAATTGCAAAATTATTTTGAACAAAACAAATCAAAATATGTTTGGCAGCCTGGTATTGCTGCTATAAATATTACTGCAAATAGTTTGTCTGATGCACAATTATTAGCAAACAAAATTGCTACGACTCCTGAAAAATGGAGAGACTTTGTATACAATTCAAATATTAATGCAATGGCAGATAGTGCTCGTTACGAATACAATCAGTTGCCCAATTATCAAACATCGACTCAATATTTACTTCATAAATGTACAGAACCTGTTAAAAGCAAAAATGAAGATCAATATAGTTTTGTTTATGTAACAGCAGTTTTTGATAAAGTCAAACCAAGAACTTTTAATGAAGCAAGAGGGATGGCGATGAACGATTACCAACAAGTTTTAGAAAAAAACTGGGTATCGAATTTAAAGAAAAAATATCCCATAAAATGGAATGAAGCAGTTTGGAAAACGATAAAATAATTAAAATCATCATCAGTTAATGGAAGTTGCAATTCTATATTTATCATCGAAAAATGATTTGTATGATATAGAACAATTCAAGTGGATAGATTTTATAATTAAGCAAAGTGTAGCAAAGCAATTTGTGGCTATTACAGATAAACCTGCATCTTTTCAAAACTTACAATCCTTAAAAAATATACAAGTAGAATTTTTTAATCCTAGCAGAATATTGCCATCATTTTTTTCTACAAGAAAAATCATGGCATTAATTGTTAAACATAAAGCTAAAGTTTTAGTTAGTATCAATTCATTTGTTAAACTAAAAAATTCAACTCCACAAATTATTTTTTTACAACAAATTCCTTCAAAAAAAGAATCTTTTAATCTAATAAAATCAAATCTAATTATTGTCTTCACAGATTATTTCAAAAATATTTTAGTTAAGCAATTTTTGCTTAATGAAAATCAAATTGAAGTTATTCCACCAATTATTTCATCTGCTTTTAAGCCTTTATCGTTTAATGAAATTTCATCAATTAAAGATGGCTATACCGATGGCAGAAATTATTTTATGAGTAACACAGTTACTTCAGAAAGCGAAGATTTAATTACTATTTTAAAAGCATTTTCACAATTTAAAAAGTGGCAAAAAACTAATATGAAGTTAATGGTGGTTAGTCGATATCAAAAATTATCATCATCATTACAACAAAAAATATCAACTTTTAAATTTAAAGATGATGTTGTGGTTCTCGAAAATATTTCAGATGAAAAATATGCTCAATTATTAGCTGCATCTTATGCTTTAATTCATATAACAAATAATCCATTGCATATATTTCCTTTGGTTGAAGCTATTCAAACCAATACTGCACTTATATCCTCAAACAACCATTCTTTTAAAGAAATAATAGCCGAAGCTGCCTTGCTAGTTAAAGAAAACACCACTGAAGAAATTGCAAATGCAATTCAAGAATTATATAAAAATGAAAGTTTGCGTAGTAAGCTTATTGAACAAGCCAGTTTAAATGCAAAAGATAGAAATATAGAACATACAGTTCATTATTTTTGGCAAATTATTCAAAAAGCCATTCAAGTTTAAACAAAGCCTTTGTTAGCCTTCCTTACATTTGCAGCAAGATATTTAGAATTTTATAGAGCATTATTTTATGAGTGAAATTAGTAAAAACTTCGATCATCAGACTGCCGATAATTATTGGTACAATCATTCTTTGCAAAAAGGTTATTTTAATAGCACCCCAGATGAACGTGAGCCTTATACCATTGTAATACCACCACCCAATGTAACAGGAGTATTACACATGGGACATTGTTTAAACAATACTATTCAAGATATTTTAGTACGTAGAGCCAGAATGCAAGGCAAAAATGCTTGTTGG